>NZ_JBEXNW010000011.1:59433-280920 GCF_040611295.1 Streptomyces sp. NPDC002935 | reverse complement strand
CGACAACGCCGCTGGGGGTCCCCCCTGCTCGAAGAGCTTGGGGGAGGGCGTGCCAGGCCCCGCGTCTCCGGCATGATCCGCCGGACAGGCCCTAGAGGGTGACCCCGCTGACACCCGCCAGGACAGGTCCTCGGCCGCACCCGGCCACCGCCGGACGGGCGGCGCCCGGCTCCGGCACGCCCACCGTCCGCCCGGGAGACACCTCCATCGGTTCCGCGCCCGGAACTCCGGCGGTTTCGCGCCCTGAATCTTTTCCCCGGTCGCGGCTATAGGAACCTCGCGGACGTCTCGCTACCCTCCGCCGCATGATTTCCACGGTGGTCTGGGGTACCGGCAATGTCGGCCGCGCGGCCATCCGCGCCGTCGAGGCCCACCCGAAACTGAAACTCGCGGCCGTGCTCGTCCACGACCCCGGCAAGGTCGGCCGCGACGCGGGCGAACTCGCCGGGCTCGACCACGGCCTCGGGGTCACGGCGAGCGACGACATCGACGCGGTCCTGACCGCGGGTCCCGGAGCCGTGGTCTACGCGGCCACCGGCGACATCCGCCCCGACGAAGCCCTCGCCGACATCGGCAGGGCGATCCGGGCCGGCGCGGTGGTCGTCACGCCCGCCCTCTATCCGCTCTACGACCAGCGCAACGCCCCGCCGGAGTTCAGGGACCCCGTGCTCGCCGCCATCGCGGACGGCGGCGGCTCCCTGTTCGTCTCCGGCGTCGATCCCGGCTGGGGCAATGATGTCCTGCCCCTGCTGATCAGCGGTCTGGGCACCACGGTCGACGCCATCCGCTGCCAGGAGATCTTCGACTACTCCACGTACGAACAGGAGGAATCCGTCCGGTACCTGGTCGGCATGGGGCAGCCGATGGACTACGAGCCGCTGATGCTCGCCCCGACGATCCCGACCATGGTGTGGGGCGGCCAGATACGGCTCATGGCGCGCGCCCTCGGCGTCGAACTCGACGACATCCGCGAGACGTTGGAGCGGCGCCCGCTCACGGACACGGTGAACACCCGCACCATGGGCGCGTTCGCGGCCGGTACCCAGGGCGCCGTGCGCTTCGAGGTGCAGGGGATCGTCGGGGGAGAGCCCCGGATCGTCATCGAGCACGTCACCCGCATCCACGCGTCCTGCGCACCGGACTGGCCCACGCCACCCGACGGGGACGGCGCCCACCGCGTGATCATCGAGGGCCGCCCGCGCATCGAGGTCACCGTAGAGGCCACCGACGAAGGCGAGAACCGCTCCGCCGGCGGGAACGCCACCGCGGTCGGCCGCCTGGTGGGCGCCATCGACTGGCTGGTGGGCGCGGAACCAGGACTCTACGACGCACTCGACGTCCCACTGCGCCCCGCAGTCGGCCGACTCGGAAGGAAGTGACCCATGACCCTGCACATCGACATTCCCGAGGGACAGGAACCGATCGGATACGTGTGGGGCGAGATGGTGCCCGGCATCGGCATGGCCGCGGCGAACTTCTCCCTGTCGGTGTACGAGCACACGACGCTGGGCCTGCGCGAGTTCGAGGCCGCGCGCCTGCGCATCGCGCAGATCAACGGGTGCCTGTTCTGTCTCGACTGGCGCACGGAGCGGGACGGCCACAAGGTCGAGGAGGAGTTCGCCGACGCGGTGACCCAGTGGCGTACCGCCGCCGTGTTCGACGACCGCACACGGCTGGCCGCCGAGTACGCCGAGCGGTACGCCCTGGATCACCATGGTCTGGACGAGGACTTCTGGGCGCGGATGACCGCGCTGTACAGCCAGCGGGAGATCGTGGAGCTGAGCATGAGCATCGGGTCCTGGCTGGCATTCGGCCGGCTCAACCATGTGCTGGGCCTGGACGCCGTGTGCGTGCTGCCGACCCATTGAGCGGGTCCGACCGGCTGAGCGGATCCGGGCCGCTCGGGCGACCCGGACACCGCTAGAGGTCGACGGCGATGATCTTCTCGATGTTCCGTTCGGCGAGCGCGGTGATGGTGACGAACGGGTTGACGCTGGTGTTGCCGGGAATCAGCGCTCCGTCGATGACGTACAGGCCCGAATAGCCTTGCAGGCGGCCGTAGTTGTCGGTGGCCTTGTTGAGCACGGCGCCGCCGAGCGGGTGGTAGGTGAGGTGGTCGCCCCAGATCTTGTACACGCCGAAGAGATCGGTCCGGTAGATCGTCCCCTCCTTCGCGTTGATCTTGTCGAAGATCGACTTGGCCATGTCGATGGCGGGCTGCTTCCAGGCGGTCTGCCAGTTGAGGTCGACGGTGCCGGTGGCGGCGTTCCAGGAGAACTGGGCGCGGTTCGGGTTCTTGGTGATGGACAGGTAGAACGACGCGAAGGTCTCGATCCCGGTGGGCAGCGGCGCCACCTCGGCGAACGCGCCGCCCGCGGTCCAGTTGTCGATGCCGCCGCACGGAATGCTGGCCTGGAGCGCGCCGGTCGGATCCCACAGGTGGTTGGCCCGGCCGCACATGACGTTGCCGTTGTCTCCCCAGCCCTGGCCGATCTCGCCGTTCAGGCCGGGCAGCGCGCCGGTCGCCTTCAGCTTGACCAGGAGCTTGCTGGTTCCGACACTCCCGGCCGCGAAGAACACCCGGTCCGCGGTCACCGTCTTGGAGGCCGTGGCGTCGCCGTTGGTGTTGAGCTGGTCGATCAGGACCGTGTAGCCGCCGCCGGCCGCGGGCGAGACCGAAGTGACCTTGTGCAGCGGTGAGATGGTGACCCTGCCGGTGGCCGTGGCCTGGGCGAGATAGGTCTTCTGGAGCGACTTCTTGCCGTAGTTGTTGCCGTAGAGGATCTCCCCGGCGAGTGCCGACTTGGTGGCCGTGCCGGCCGCCTCCTGTTTCATGTAGTCCCAGTCGTACACGTCGGGCACGAAGACGAAGGGGAAGCCGGAACGCTGGGCCTGCTTACGGCCGACCCGCGCGTACTGGTAGCAGTCGGTGGTGTCGAACCACGCCGGGTCCACGACGCCGACGCCGAGCCCGGCGTTGGCACGCGGATAGTAGGTCGCGTACATCTCGTCGGCGTTCACCGACGGGAGGATGGCGCCGAAGTTGTCCCGCTTGGGGGTGACCGCCATGCCCCCGTTGACCAGCGATCCGCCGCCGACGCCGCGGCCCTGGTACACGATGATCTGGCCCATCTCCTCGGCGTCCAGGATCCCGGTGTAGCGGGGCACGTCCTTGTCGATGGGGAAGCCGAGGAAGTTGCTGAGGGGCTGCTTGGTTCTGGTGCGCAGCCAGTACGAACGGTAGTCCGGGCTGGTCGTGTTGGCGAAGATCTTGCCGTCCGAGCCCGGGGTGTCCCAGGCCATGCCCATCTCGATCATCTGCACGTCGACGCCCGCCTGGGCGAGGCGCAGGGCGGCGACGGAGCCGCCGTATCCGGTGCCGATCACCAGGACGGGGACGTGTGCTCCGGAAGGGATGGACGAGGCCGCCGTGGCGACCTGAGCCGGGGCCGCGACGGCACGACCGGCGAGGGAGACGGCTCCAAGAATAGAACTTGTTCCAGCAATGAATCGTCGGCGCGAGACACCTCTGGAATCCTTGTTTTGCTGGCTGATGTCATCCATGTGACACTCCCCACTCTCAATGAGTGGGAACAGGTTCTACTGTTGCTGGCTTGTTAAGTCACTACATACCGGTTGGTAACTTGTGTCCGATCTTGGGGTGATCGGTGAGCTCCGATCCGCTTGCTCTTGACTTCACAAGACCCTCGCGCGACATTTTCTGACACTGCATCAGAACCGGTACGGCGGGCGCCTGTCGGCTCCCGGAGCACGGAGCGCCCCACATTCCTTCGCCCTGCTGGAGAGCCCTGCCATGTCCCCGAGCGCTGACCCCGCCCGACGTACCGACTCCTGCCCGGCACCCGGCCCGTCACGGCGGCGGGTCCTCGGCGCGGCGACGGGCGCCTCCCTCGCGCTCGCCGCAGGTGTCGCCGGAGCCACCGGCGCCGCCGAGGCGGCGGACCTGCCCCTGCTGGGCACGTACGACGTCGTCGTGGTCGGCTCCGGAGCCGCGGGGATGACCGCGGCGCTGACCGCCGCGAAACACGGACTGAGCTGCGTCGTCCTGGAGAAGGCGCCCACTTTCGGCGGCTCGGCGGCACGCTCGGGCGCGGGCATCTGGATCCCCAACAACCCGGTGATCCTCGCCGCCGGCGTCCCCGACACCCCGGCGAAGGCCGCCACCTACCTCGCGGCCGTGGTCGGCCCGGACGTCTCCGCCGTCCGTCAGCAGGCCTTCCTCGGCAACGGACCGGCCATGATCTCCTTCGTCATGGCCAACAGCCCCCTGCGCTTCCGCTGGATGGAGGGGTACAGCGACTACTACCCGGAGCTCCCCGGCGGGCTCCCGGGCGGCCGGTCCATGGAGCCCGACCAGCTCGACGGCACCCTCCTCGGAGCCGAACTCGCCCACCTGAACCCGGCGTACATGGCGGTCCCGGCCGGCATGGTCGTCTTCAGCGCCGACTACAAGTGGCTCACCCTCGCCGCGGTGAGCGCCAAGGGCGCGGCTGTCGCCACCGAGTGCCTGGCCCGGGGCACCAAGGCCGCCGTGCTCGGCCAGAAGCCGCTGACGATGGGCCAGTCGCTCGCGGCCGGGCTGCGCGCGGGCCTGCTGGCCGCCCAGGTTCCGGTGTGGCTGAACACCCCGCTGTCCGACCTGTTCGTGGAGAACGGTGCCGTCACCGGCGCGGTGGTCACCCAGAACGGTGCGTCCGGCCTGGTCAGGGCCCGGCGCGGGGTCATCGTCGGCTCCGGCGGTTTCGAGCACAACGCGGCCATGCGCGCCCAGTACCAGCGGCAGCCCATCGGGACCGCCTGGACGGTAGGCGCCAAGGAGAACACCGGCGACGGCATCCAGGCGGGCCGCCGTGCCGGGGCCGCGCTCGACCTGATGGACGACGCCTGGTGGGGCCCGGCCATCCCGCTGCCCGACCAGCCCTACTTCTGCCTCGCCGAACGCACCCTGCCCGGCGGCCTGTTGGTCAACGCCGCCGGAGCGCGCTTCGTCAACGAGGCCGCGCCCTACAGCGATGTCGTGCACACCATGTACGAGCGCAACCCGAGCGCGCCGGACATCCCGGCCTGGCTGATCGTCGACCAGAACTACCGCAACCGCTACCTGTTCAAGGACGTGGCGCCGACCTTCACGTTCCCCGACGCCTGGTACACGTCGGGCGCCGCGTACAAGGCGTGGACCCTGGACGACCTCGCCGGCCGGATCGGCGTCCCCCCGGCCGCCCTGCGCACCACCGTCGGCCGCTTCAACAGCCTGGCCCTGAGCGGCACGGACACCGACTTCCACCGCGGCGACAGCGTCTACGACCACTACTACACGGACCCCGCGATCCTCCCCAATTCCTGTCTGGCCCCCCTGTGGCTCCCGCCGTTCCACGCCTTCAGAATCGTCCCGGGCGACCTGGGCACCAAGGGCGGCCTGCGCACGGACGCCCGCGCACGCGTCCTGCGCCCGGACGGCTCGGTGATTCCCGGTCTGTACGCGGCGGGAAACGCCAGCGCCGCCGTCATGGGCCACAGCTACGCGGGCGCGGGCTCGACAATCGGTCCCGCGATGACGTTCGGGTACATCGCGGCGCTCGATATCGCGGCGACCTGACGGAGGGCGGGCGGTGCGGCCGGGGGCCTGCGGAAGAAGACGCCGGGGCGCGAGTCACGGCCCGTACCCCCTCGCCCGTACCGCCTCACGCTTTCAATGGCTGTCGCTGTCGCTGTCGCCGTCGCTGACGCCGTTGCCGTCGTCTCGGACGCGCGGTGCCAGGACCAGGATGGAGACGTCGTCACGGATCGAGGGGCAGAACTGGACGAGGTCCTGCCACACGCGGTCGACGAGTGCGTCCGAGGGCTCCTCGGCGAACGCGGCCAGCCGGTCGGTCAACGGGTAGAAGACGCCCGCTGGATCCCGGCTCTCGCTCACGCCGTCCGACGCCAGGAACAGCCGGTCGCCGGGCTCCAGGTCGATGGTGCGCAGGTGCGGCGGGGACAGCTCGAAGAACCCCAGCCCGAGCGGGGCCCCCGACTCGGTGTCGAGTTCGAGGGCCTTCGTGCCGCGCAACAGCAGTGGGTTCGGGTGCCCGCAGGACACCAGCCGCACGGTGTCGGCCTGGGGTGAGAACTCCAGGAGCAGAGCCGTGGCGAACATCTCGGCGTGATCCACCGCGGCGGAGTCCACGACGAGCCGTCGGTCGAGCCGGGCCGCGGCGGCCTCCAGATCGCGCTGGTCGAGCACCGTCTCGCGGAACGCCCCGAGAAGCGAGGCGACCGTCCCCACGGCCGACAGCCCGTGTCCCTGAACGTCGCCCATCACGGCCCGGACTCCGAAAGGCCCGTCCCGTACGTCGAAGAAGTCGCCCCCGACCAGCGTCTCTTGCTGTGCGGGCCGGTACAGCCCCACACAGCGCACCTGCCCGACGCTCTCGGGGAGCGGCGGCAGAACGGCGAGCTGGGCGGCCTCCGCCACGGACCGCACGGTGACCAGATGCGCGTCCCTGCGGCTGCGGACCAGGGACACGAACACGCTGAGCACGGCGACGAAGATGATGGTGAGCAGGTCGGCCTGGCCCGGATGGTTGAGCTGCAGGGCCGGGATGGTCAGCAGGACCACGACGATCGCGCCGAAGGCGGCCGTCGCCAGGGGCCCGTAGGAGAGCACGGCCAGGGAGGGGATGGCGCCCAGCATGAAGCCGATGTCCAGCGCTTGACTGCTCACGAGCTCGGCCACGCAGACCCCCACCAGCAGAGCCGGCGGAAGCAGCCGCACCCAGCGCGGAGGGGGCGAGCCGCGCAGCCATCCCCGGTGCTCGTTGTCCCGCTGACCGGAAGCGGCCTTCGTGGCCATGGCACTCCTCCTTATGCCACCACGCTCCTCCATTCCATGCCGCCGCGCACTCCGATACAGCCGTGCGCCGGGCAGCCGTGTCCGGAAGCGGAGCCCCGCCACCACGGGGATGAGGTGACGGGGCTCCACAGGGCGTGTGCCCCGTCGACGGTTGTTCATCCCACCGCGAATCCGGCCATGCCGGCCGACCGGCCATGCCGGCCGACCGGCCATGCCGGCCGACCGGCCATGCCGGCCGACCGGCCATGCCGGCCGACCGGCCATGCCGGCCGACCGGCCGACCGGTGGACCTCGGGCTCAGCGGTCCGCGGTCGCCGTCGTGTGCAGATGGTCCAGCGCGTCCAGTACGACGGTGTGCCGGTGCCAGGAGAGCCAGCGGCCCACCATGAGACCGGTGGCCTCAAGAGCCTGGAGCTGGGCCTTCGTGAACCCGGGCAACGGCCGCTCGTGGTGGGAGGACGCCATGCCGATCGGCACACCTGCCCGGTTGACCAGGGGCACGCTGTGGCAGGCCCGGCTGCCCGCTCGCAGGATGACGTGCCGGGAGCCCTCGTCGAAGACGTCGGCGGTCGCCACGTCGCGGACGGTGACCTGTCGGCGATGTTCGGCGGCCTGGGCGCACGACGTGGTCGGTGAGTCGACGAACGCGAAGAAGCTCGTGAACTCGCGGTCGAGGCCCGAGTGCCGCACCATCCGCAGGCGTCCTCCCTCGGCGAGCTGGACATTGCCCATGCCGGCCCCCGTGATGTCCAGGACCCGGTGCAGGGCGGCGCTCAGCACCTCGCCCTGATGGGTGCGATCGGCCCCGGCGGTCCGCAGTCCGGGCAGCGGGGGAGGGGGCGTCCGGGCGCGATCCGCGGGCCGGGCCGGTCCGTCGGGCCTGTGCGGGGTCCGTACGACCGCGTCCGCCAGTGTGTGCAGTTTGATGTTGAACCGCTGCGACGCCTCACGCAGCAGGGTGAAGGACGCCTCGGGCGCGGGCAGCCGGTACCGCTCCATCAGCACGCCCTGGGCCAGCGAGATCGCCGGGTGCGCGTGCAGGCGTTCCTGCAGGTCGGCGTTGTGGTCCCGCAGACGGACGATCTCCCGGTGCAGGTCGGCGGAGTCCGCGCCCGGCTCGGGGAGACGCCCGTCGGCGGTGGGCGGAAGCTGTGACTCCTGGCTCATGACGTACGGCATCCTCACTGACGGCGTCGATTTCCACCGGCAGCCCGAACGCCCACGGGAAGGCATGCCAGGCCGCCGCCGCGCCACCGGGGGCGCCCGACCGCGGCGCCCCGCGGACATCGCGCGGTGCGTGCCTGCTTCCCAAGCACTGGCGCCGACCCTATCCCGGGACGGAATCCGCTCCGCAAGAGGTCCGGCCGAGTTCCTGACGACGGGCCCGCCGCCCCGCGGCCTCGTCCGGTCGGGCGGCCCGAGGAGGCCCGGCCCGCTGTCCCGGGGCATGGTGGAAGGGTGACAGGGCTGGCCGTGCTGTTCGCACTTCTCGGTGCCGCAAGCAATGCGATGGGTACGGCGTTCCAGCGCAAGGCCGCCTCCCGCGTCGCCGAGGGCGGCGGACTGCGGCTCATCCTCCAACTGGCCCGCCAGCCCCCATGGCTGATCGGCATCGCCGGGGTGGCCGGGGCCGCGCTCTTCCAGGCCCTTGCGCTGGTGAACGGGCCGCTGTCCTTGGTGCAGCCCCTGTTCATCCTGGAACTGCCCTTCGCCCTGATGATCGCCATCCCGCTGCTGCACCGCCGCCTGCCGCGCGCCGGATGGTGGGCCGTCGCCGGTGTGGTGGCCGGCCTCGGTCTCGTCCTCGGCGCGGCCGCTCCCTCGGGAGCACGGTCCGACGCCTCCATGGAGCGCTGGATCCCGGTTCTGGTCCTGTGCCTGGGGACCGTGGCGGTCGCGGTCGGCGTCGCCCGCCCGGGCCGACCGCCGCTGTTCCGCGCCGCCGTGCTGGGATCGGCGTCGGCCATCAGCAACGCGCTGACCGCCGCGCTCCTGAAGTCGGCCATGGGCACGCTCACCGACGACGGCTTCGTCGCCTTTCTCAGCGTGTGGCAGACCTACGGATTCGTCCTGACCGGTGTCGGTGCCGTCCTGCTGCTGGAGAACGCCCTGCAGGCGGGCCCCCTGGCCGCGTCGCAGCCCGCGCTGACCATCGGGGACGCGACGGTCAGCCTGCTGCTCGGCGTCGTCCTCTTCGACGAGACGATCCGCACCGGCTGGTGGCTGCTCCCCGAGCTGATCGGGGCCGGGCTGGTCCTGTGGGGCGTCCTGCGGCTGACCCGGGTGGTGCCGCACATCGCGGACATGGCCCACTGACCTGCGGCCGCCGAGCGAGCCGAGCCCGCCCCGGCCAGCCCCGCCCCGCGCTGTTCAGCCCAGCCCGGTGCCGGTGCCGGTGGCGAAGCCGGAGCGTACGACCGCCGTCCGGCGGGGACCGCATCGACGGCGATCCGGAGGAAATACCCGCACCACCGGCGCGAGGCTCGGCCATACGAGGGGAATTCCGGCCGGAAACTCGTGTGCATGCATCGCCGGGACCGGGGCAGCAGCATCCTGAGACGGCTCGAGGAAAGCTACCCCCCTGGCGAACCCCGAGCCGCACGGCCCCGCAGGCAGCCACTCCCCCCGGCTGCCGGCGGGGCCGCATTCGTGCGTCCCCGGCCGGCGTCCCGGTCTCCGTTCGTCCGGCGCGTCCTACTGGACCTGGATGCCGACGATGCAGGTGTCGTCGTCGGTGTCGGACCTGCTGTACGTCAGGAGCCGGTCGAGCTGGTGGTCCAGCGTCCTGGATGTCGTACGGGCGGCGTTGAGGAGTTGGCGCAGCGACACCTCCACCGAGCGGTCGCGTCGTTCGATCAGGCCATCCGTGTACATCAACAGAGTGTCGTGGACGGCCAGTTGCACCTCGTCCTCCTCGAACGTCGCCTCGGGGACGGCGCCGAGCAGGATGCCCTTGACGAGCGGAAGCGGGTTGGCGTCCGCGTCCCGGACCAGAACGGGCGGCAGATGCCCGGCCCTGGCCCAGCGCAGAACGCGGCGGCGCGGATCGTAGATCCCGCACACCGCGGTGGCGGTGACCCCGCCGGTCAGGTGGTGCGCCACGATGTTGAGCCACGACAGCAGCTGGCCGGGCCCGGCGCCCGTCACGGCGAGTCCGCGCAGCGCGTTGCGCAGCACCACCATGCTGGTCGCCGCCTCGATCCCGTGACCGGCCACGTCCCCGACACACAGCAGGACCAGGCCGGAGGGCAGGACCACGGCGTCGTACCAGTCGCCTCCGACGAGCTGTTCGGTCTCCGCCGGCCGGTAGCGCACCGCCACATCGAGACCCGGAGCCCGCAACGGAGCCTGCGCCGGCGGCATGATCGCGTGCTGCAGCTGGAGGGTCAGCCGGTTGCGCTCGTGCGCCTGCTGTTCGGTGTGCGCGAGCTGGTCGCGGGTGACGGCCAGCGCGACCTCGGTCCAGTGCTGGGCCGAGATGTCCTGGTAGGCCCCGCGGACCACGAACAGCCGGTCGTCGGCGTCGAGTACCGGCTCGGCCACCAGGCGGATGTGCCGGGTGACGCCGTCGGGACGTTGCAGGCGGAACGCGGCCGTGGCCGGCCGGCGATGGTGCAGGACGGTCCGCAGGAAGCGGCCGATGGTGACGGCGTCGTCCGGATGGGCGTGCGCGGGCAGCTCCTCCAGCGGCACGGGAGCGCCCGAGGGAGAACGGCCGTACAGGTCGAAGAGCGTCTCGTTCCAGATGATCTCGCCGGTCAGCAGGTTCTCCTCGAAGCCGCCGATCCTGCCGAGCCGCTGGGCGTGCTGGAGCAGACTCGCCAGCCGCGCGGTCTCGTCCTCTATGCGCCAGATGAGCAGCACGGTTCCGCCGTGCCGGCTGACATTGATGTCGGCCACGGCCGACAGCGGCACCTGGTCGACCAGTGCCGTGAGATCCATCCGCCGCGCCCGGAACGGCTCCCCGGTGCCGTAGACCCGCTCGATGCACTGGAAGAGGTCGCTGTCCCCGGCGACCCTCGGATAGGCCTCCAGCAGCAGCGCCCCGTGGACGGTGCCGCGCGGCCGCCCGGCCGGATCGAGGAAACGGCCGTTGACATGGCGGATGCGGAAGTCCGCGAGCCGCCCCTGGTCGTCGAGGTGGGGCACCAGGACCAGGGCCGGATCGTGCAACCCGTCCACCAGGTCGATCAGTTCGGAGACATCGGTCGTCCCCCGCGCGTCGTGGCCCTCGGTCGGCAGCGTGTGGGTCTCCAGCGTGTGCGAGCACAGCTCCGCCAGCGCCTCGACCTGACGGACGACCTGCGGCGGCTGAGGTTCCAGAACGGAGGGCCAGGCGATCTCCAGGACGCCGTGGATACGGCCTCCGGAGCCGGCCGGCACGGCCACCCTTCCGCCCTCCGGATGGTCCGCATGCCCGATGGACGGCAGTCCGGTGCTCGCCAGCGAGCCCGCCCACTGCACCGTACGTTCGGACAGCGCGCGGCGCGCCATCGTCGCCACGCCCGGCGGTACGTAACGCCAGCGCCTGGCCTCGGCCGCCGAGAATCCCGCGCTGCCCGCGAGGGAGAGCGAACCGTCGGCGTCCGCCGCCCAGATGGCCACGGCGACGGCCCCGAGCGGGGCCAGCGCGTGCTGGAGCAGGGAGTCGGCCACCGCCTGGGTGTCGTTGGCCGCCAGGGCACCGCTCTCGGCCGCGCGCAGCCGTACCGCGGGGGCGTCGTCCTGCGGCGCGCGCTCCGAGGTGACGGCGAGGAAGGTGCTGGTCACCTCCGAAAGCCGGTCGTGCGCCGCCTGGTTGATGATCTCGACCGCGAGCTGGAGCGGTGGCACCTTGGCCTGTTCGGCCAACTCGGCGAGCTGGCGGGCGGCTTGGGCCGGTCCGCAGCCCAGCCGCTCGACCAGGATGCCCTTGGCCAGCTCGATCAGGGCCCGTCCGTCGGCCTCGACCTGGGCGGCCCGTACCTCGCGGCGCAGCCGCTCGACCGTGGCCGCCAGCCGGCCCACCGGAGACGTCTGTCCCGTGCCCGAGACGTCGTCGGCCTGCTGTGCGCCCGCTCCGGCCGCGAGGTCAGCGGAATCGGCGACGTTCGCGTCGGTTGCTTCAGGAATGTTCATGGTGCGGCCGCTCCTCGGCGGGGACTGCCTGGAGAGCGGGGGAGGGGCGGCAGCGGAGGGCGCCCCGCCGACCGGCCGCGGCAGGTGCCGAGCGCCATGTCATTCCCCCAGCCAGCGTCGGACGCAGGCGATGAGGTCGTTCGTGTCGACCGGCTTGGTGACGTGGTCGCTGGCGCCGGACAGCAGGCTCTTCTCCCGGTCGCCGGGCATGGCCTTCGCCGTCACCGCGATGATCGGAAGGTCGGCGTACGGGGGCATCTTGCGGATCTCGGCGGTCGCGGTGTACCCGTCCATCTCGGGCATCATCACGTCCATCAGGATCAGCGCGACCTCGGGTCGGCTCAGCAGCGTCTCGATGCCCTTCCGGCCGTTCTCCGCGTGCAGCACCTGGAATCCGTGCAGCTCCAGAATCCCGCTGAGCGCGAAGAGGTTACGGGCGTCGTCGTCGACGACGAGCACCGTACGGCCCTGGAAGGCGTCGTCGATCGGCTGCGCGGGCCGGCTCCTCGCCTCCTCTGCACGGACCAGCGGGACCACGTCGCCCGGCTGCTCCGCGGACAGGTGCAGCGCGATGCGCTCGCGCAACTCGTCCAGACTGGACAGGAATTCCAGTGACCGGGCGCCGGAGCGGGACTGCAGCGCCTGCTCCTGCGCGAGGTCGACACGGCTGCCGTTGTGGACGAGGACGGGGACGGTCGCCAGGGCCGAGTCGCCCTCCACCGCTTCGAGGAACCGGGCCGTCTCCCCTTCCGGCATGCCGAGTTCGAGGACGACGCAGTGCCACGGTTCCGCGGCCAGCGCGCTCGCCGCCTCCTGTGCCCCCACGACCGTGGTGACGTCGACGCCCTCGCGCGCGTCGCCCTCGTCACGGCTGCGTGCGACGTCCCCGACCGCGCTCTCGGCCACGAGCGTCAGCAGGCCCCGCGGCCGTTCCTCCACGACCAGCAGCCGGCGCCGCCGGCGGCTGGGCGGACTGATCGAACCGGCGACGGTGTGCCGCGGCGCGGTGAGCGCCGAGGCGCCCTGTTCCGGCGCCGACTCGGGATTCCGGCCGCCGGCCAGCAGTTCCTCGAAGTCGGGGCGGGCGACCGGCAGGAAGAGAGTGAACGTACTGCCCTGTCCCGGGGTGCTGTCGACGGTGACCGCTCCGCCGAGCAGGTGGGCGATCTCCCGGGTGATGGACAGGCCGAGACCGGTGCCGCCGTACTTGCGGCTCGTGGTGCCGTCGGCCTGCTGGAAGGCGCCGAAGATCGTCTCCAGCTGCTGCTCGGGGATGCCGATGCCGGTGTCCTTGACGCGGAAGGCGGCGATGGTCCCGCCACGCCGTACACCGGCGGGGATCTCCTGGTCGGCCGCCGGTTCGATCCGCAGCTCGACGCGTCCCCGCTCGGTGAACTTGACCGCGTTCGACAGCAGGTTGCGCAGCACCTGCCGCAGCCGGGAGTCGTCGGTGAGGAGGTCGACGGGAGCCCCGGGAGCGGTGCTGACCGTGAACTCCAGGCTCTTCTGCGAGGTCATCGGACGGAACGTGGCTTCGACGTACTCGAGGAGCTGGCGCAGCGGGACCCGCTCGGGGGTGACGTCCATCTTGCCGGCCTCGACCTTCGACAGGTCGAGGATGTCGTTGATCAGCTGGAGCAGGTCGGAGCCCGCGGAGTGGATGATGCCGGCGTACTCGACCTGCTTCGGTGTGAGATTGCGCGCGGGGTTCTGGGCGAGCAACTGGGCGAGGATGAGCAGGCTGTTGAGCGGGGTCCGCAGTTCGTGGCTCATGTTGGCCAGGAACTCGGACTTGTACTTGGACGCCAGCGACAACTGCTGGGCCCGTGCTTCGAGTTCCTGCCGGGCCTGCTCGATCTGGAGGTTCTTCGCCTCGATGTCGCGGTTCTGTGTCGCGAGCAGCGAGGCCTTGTCCTCCAGTTCGGCGTTGGAGCGTTGGAGTTCGTCCTGCTGGACCTGCAACTCCTCGGAGCGCGCCTGGAGTTCGGCGGTCAGACGCTGTGACTCGCCCAGCAGCTCGTCGGTCCGGGCGTTGGCCACGATAGTGCTGACATTGACGCCGATGGTCTCCATCAGCTGTTCCAGGAAGGTCCGGTGGCCCTGCTTGAAGCGGGTGACCGAGGCGAGCTCGATGACGCCGAGCACCTGCTCCTCGACGACGATGGGGAGCACCACCAGAGCCGTCGGCGCCGTCTGTCCCAGGCCCGAGGAGATGGTCACGTAGCCCGGCGGCACCTCGTCCACGGTGATCGCACGACGGCTTCGCGCGGCCTGCCCGACGAGTGAGCGGCCCAGCGGGATCCGGGTGGGACGCCCGTCCTCGTCGGGATAACCGTACGACCCGACCAGCCTCAGCTCCGTGCCCTTCGCGGTCTCCTCGGCGAGATAGAAGGCACCGTACTGCGCGGCGACCAGTGGGGTGAGCTCGTCCATGATGAGGTCGGCCACCACGTCCAGGTCGCGATAGCCCTGCATCAGGCCGGAGATACGGGCCAGATTCGTCTTGAGCCAGTCCTGCTCCTGGTTGGCGCGCGTGGTCTCACGCAACGACCCGACCATGGAGTTGATGTTGTCCTTCAGGTCGGCGACCTCACCCGAGGCCTCGACCGTGATGGACCGGGTCAGGTCGCCCTCGGCCACGGCGCTGGTGACCTCGGCGATCGCGCGGACCTGGCGCGTGAGGTTGCCGGCGAGTTCGTTCACGTTCTCGGTCAGCCGCTTCCACGTGCCCGAGACGCCCTCCACCTCGGCCTGGCCGCCGAGCCTGCCCTCGCTGCCGACCTCCCGTGCCACACGGGTGACCTCCGCGGCGAAGGCGGAGAGCTGGTCGACCATGGTGTTGATGGTCGTCTTGAGTTCGAGGATCTCGCCGCGGGCGTCGACGTCGATCTTCTTGGACAGGTCGCCCTTGGCCACCGCCGTCGTCACCAGGGCGATGTTGCGCACCTGCCCCGTGAGGTTGTTGGCCATCGAGTTGACGTTGTCGGTGAGGTCCTTCCAGGTGCCCGCCACATTGGGCACGTGCGCCTGGCCGCCGAGGCGTCCCTCGGTGCCGACCTCGCGGGCGACGCGGGTCACCTCGTCGGCGAACGCGGAAAGCGTGTCGACCATGGTGTTGATGACGTCGGCCAGGGCGGCGACCTCGCCCTTGGCCTCGACGGTGATCTTCTGCGACAGGTCGCCGCGGGCCACGGCGGTGGCCACCTGCGCGATGGAGCGGACCTGACCGGTCAGGTTCGACGCCATCACGTTGACGTTGTCGGTGAGGTCCTTCCAGGTGCCGGAGACGCCCCGCACGGTGGCCTGTCCGCCCAGGTTGCCCGCCGTGCCGACCTCGCGGGCGACGCGGGTGACCTCGTCGGCGAAGGCGGAGAGCTGGTCGACCATCGTGTTGATGGTCTCCTTGAGTTCGAGGATCTCGCCCCGGGCGTCGACGGTGATCTTCTGGGAGAGGTCGCCCTTGGCGACCGCCGTGGCCACCTGGGCGACGTTGCGTACCTGGGCGGTGAGATTGCCCGCCATGAAGTTCACGGAGTCGGTGAGGTCGCGCCAGGTGCCCTTGACGCCCTTGACGTCGGCCTGTCCGCCGAGGCGTCCGTCGGTGCCGACCTCGCGGGCGACGCGGGTGACCTCGTCGGCGAAGGCGGAGAGCTGGTCGACCATCGTGTTGATGGTGTTCTTCAGTTCGAGGATCTCGCCCCGGGCGTCGACGGTGATCTTCTGGGAGAGGTCGCCCTGGGCCACCGCCGTGGTCACCTGGGCGACGTTGCGTACCTGGGCGGTGAGATTGCCCGCCATGAGGTTGACGGAGTCGGTGAGGTCGCGCCAGACACCGCCCACACCGGGGACCTGCGCCTGTCCGCCCAGGTTGCCCGCCGTGCCCACCTCGCGGGCGACGCGGGTGACCTCGTCGGCGAAGGCCGAGAGCTGATCGACCATCGTGTTGACGGTCTCCTTCAGCTGGAGGATCTCCCCGCGGGCGGGCACATCGATCTTCTGGGAGAGATCGCCCTTGGCGACCGCCGTGGCCACCTGCGCGATGTCGCGGACCTGAGTGGTGAGGTTGCCCGCCATGGCGTTGACGGAGTCGGTGAGGTCCGCCCAGGTGCCGGAGACACCCGGCACCTCCGCCTGGCCGCCGAGCGTCCCCTCCGTACCCACCTCGCGCGCGACCCGCGTCACTTCGGAGGTGAACACCGACAACTGGTCGACCATGCCGTTGAACACGGTCGCGATGTCGCCCAGCAGCCCACCGGCCTCGTCGGGGAGCCGGGTGCCGAAGTCGCCGTCGCGGACGGCGGTGAGGCCCGCCAGCAGTTGGCGCAACTCCTGCTCGCCCGGTGTCCTCACGGACGTCTCGCTCGCTGCCCTGGCCATGCCCACCCTCGTTCCGCTCCCCTGGAGTCCCGTGCGACGGAACTCGGAACCACGCGCCGGGCCCACGGACGGTCCCCCGAGCCTGTCCGCGGCATTCCCGCAGATCACGGGTCATCCCGAATAGAAAATACGCCGCAGGCTAACCCAGAAGGCAGGTGCTGAACAAAGCATGAAGGAAAACTCTTCAACGGCCCAAAAATGTTGCCGGTGGCAGGAATAAGCGTGAGTGAACGGGATACACAGAACCCTCTCGGTTCGGGGCCGCCCGGACCGCGCACGCGAAGTCCCGCCGACCCGTTCCGGACCGGAGTCCGGGGCGGGGCGACGGGACCGTCGTACCGACTGTGCCGTGCGGCGTGTCAGGCGATCGAGGGGTCGAGCAGGCCCGTCCGCAGCCGCTTGATGATGCGGGTGATGAGCCGGGAGACATGCATCTGCGAGATGCCGAGCTCCTCGCCGATCTGCGCCTGGGTGCGCTCCTCGACGAAGCGCAGGTGAATGATCCGGCGCTGACGGTCGTCGAGTTCGGCGATCAGCGGGGCCAGGGAGTTGAAGTCCTCGACCAGTTCCAGCGAGGCGTCCTCCTCCCCGATGAAGTCCGCGAGGACGGCCTCGCCGTCCGCGCCGCCGTCGGCCGTGAGAGCGGCGTCGAGGGACGAGGAGTTGTAGCCGTTCGACGCCTTGCGGGCCTCGATGACTTCTTCCTCGGACAGGCACATCAGCTCGGACAGTTCACGTGTGGTGGGCGTACGGCCGAGGCGGGTGCGCAGTTCCTCCGTCGCCTTGGCGAGTTCCACGCGCGCCTCCTGCAGCCGGCGCGGCACGTGGACGGCCCAGCTCGTGTCGCGGAAGAAGCGCTTGATCTCACCGACGATGTAAGGAACGGCGAAGGAGGTGAACTCGACCTCGCGGGACAGCTCGAAGCGGTCGATGGCCTTGATGAGCCCGATGGTGCCGACCTGGACGATGTCCTCCATCTCGCCCTGGCTGCGGCTGCGGAAGCGCGCCGCCGCGTACCGGACGAGGGAGAGATTCATCTCGATGAGGGTGTTGCGCGCGTACTGGTATTCGTGCGTGCCCTCCTCCAGGACGGCGAGCCGGTCGAAGAACTGGCGGGACAGCCCGCGTGCGTCCTTCGGGCTGATCTTCAGCGGCTCGTCGATCTGCGGAAGGATGCCCCCCTGGGCCGTCGCCGTCTGGTATGCCGTGTCCGTTGCCTTCGCTGCCGTCACGGCCGCCATGCCGTCCACCCCAAATCGTCCGAAGGAAATGATGACAGGGCCCGTCTGCCCTGCTTCACACCGCTCATGCCACCCGGCTCGGGAATTCCGCGGAACGCGTAGGTCCCGCCTCCTGCCGGGCGCCGGGTCAGGGTGTACTTCCGTCCGGGGACATCGTTCGGATGCGGGTCGGCGGCGTCAATTTCCGAACCGATCCCCGGATGGTTCTGCCGGGAATCCCGGGGCAGATGAGGAGTGTGCGCGGCCGACGCGGTGGCGCCATCGCGGCCGGGGCCCGGCTCGGACGTCGGGGCGGCCACGTAAAATGGGTTTCGGGGTGAGTCCGTGGGCATCGAGCAGCGAGTGGACGGAGCGCAGACGCGCTGCCCCTCGGTGTGCCTCGACGCGGGACCGCTCACTGGACGTCGGCCCCGGGGCGCGGTGGTCGCGGCATGACGGCGGCCACACTCTCCGGCGAACCCTTCGTCCACCCCGCGCTCATCTATCGCGGCGACCATGAGTACGTGGAAGGGACGACACGTTTCGTGTCGGACGGCGTAGCCGCAGGGGAGCCGGTGGCGGTGGCCGTTCCCGGCCCACGACTGGAGCTCATCAGAGGCGAACTGGGTTCGCTCGGCGCCGGCGTCCGCTGGATCGACATGACGCGGGCCGGCCGGAACCCGGGCCGGATCATCCCCTCCGTGCTGCGCGCGTTCGCCGACGCCCATCCCGGCGGCCATGTGCGGATCATCGGCGAACCCATCTGGGACGGCCGCACGGCGGTGGAGTACCCGGCCTGCGTCCAGCACGAAGCCCTGATCAACTCGGCGTTCGGCGGACGTGACGTGACGATCCTCTGTCCGTACGACGCGCGAGTCCTCCCGCTGGACGTGATCGCCGACGCCCATGCCACGCACCCCGTCGTGATCAGCGGCGGCCGGCAGAGCGCCAGCCCGGTCTACGACCCGGACGGCGTGCTGGCGCGCTACAACGAAGAGCTGCGCCACCCCCCAGGAGCGGCGACCGTACGTTTCGACGAGGAACTCCTGCCCGCCGCCCGCGACTTCGCGATGAGCGAGGCCCGGGAGCGTGGGATGGCACCGGCCCGTCTGCAGGACCTGAACCTCGTCGTGGCTGAGCTGACGACCAACAGCGTGGTGCACGGGGGCGGTTCGGGGACCTTGAGGATCTGGGCCGAGAGCGAGCAGATCGTGTGCGAGGTCCAGGACGAGGGGCGGCTGAGCGATCCGCTGGCCGGCCGGCATCCGGTGCGCCCCGATCAGATCGGCGGACGGGGTCTGTTCCTCGTGCACTACGTCTCGGACCTCGTCCGCGTACACACCGAGAACTCCGGAACGACCGTACGCAGCTACATCGCCCGCACCTGACCGTCCGGCGGCGGCATCGACCATGGGCCGCCGCCTTCTCCCGCCGCCACGGCACGAGCCCCGCCCTGCCGATCGCGCCGCCTCGCGGCCGTCGCGGAATTCCGGGCAGCGACTACCAGCGGTACCAGCGGCCACGACGGCCGCCGGACGCGCCCGGACGCGCCACGAATCCGACCAGCCAGACAACGAGCACGATGATCGCTGTCCACCACAGCACCTTGACGGCGAAACCGAATCCGAAAAGGAGCAGGGCGAGCAGAAGAACGAGAAGCAGGGGAACCATCGGTATCAACCTCCAGTGCCTTCGAGTGCCCTGGTTCCTTTGCGTCACACCTGATTTCGCGGCGCCGATCCGCGCTGTGCACGGTGGTGGAGTCGACGGGTGGGATTCGGCCTCGGAGATGACGTTGGGCCAAATAGGTTGTCTGGGGCGGCTGTTGCGAATGAAACGTGGTGAAACGGGCACACGGACGGAAACTCGAGAGAGGAGCCCTCGCCGTGCTCGTGCCCGACCCGAAGGTTGTCCGGAGGCTGCTGACGCGTTACGCGGCCCTGAAGATCGCGTACGCGGAGAAGGAGACGCTGGAGACGGCCCGCCGACTGGAGGACGTCACGTACACGCTCTGTGTGATGACGGGAACGACCAGCGTGCACGACGCCGTCGTCGCCGCCGACGCCATGCTCGTGGCCGGAGCGAAGGGGCGAGACGCGCAGCAGGGCGGACTGCTGGGGAATGGCACATCACCGGCAGTCCCGCCGAACGGGATGCCCGCGGTCACCTCGCCACTGCCCCAGCCGCACACCGAGGTGCGGACTTTGAACGGTCAGGGCGTCGGTATGCCCGGTCCGCTCTTCTGATGTTCCGGAGACTTCGTGAAGTGGGGGGTACCACACGGCCGGGTGGTACCCCCCACTTCATGCCGCACAACGCCATTCCATGCCTTGGTGAAGGGCTGAACGGTCCGTATTACTCGTCACGATGTCGCCAATACCAGACCAGACCCGCGACGAAAGCGCACAGGAACACGAGGGGCAGAATCAGTCCGGGGATCCGGGCCGCCGTCATGACGGGACTCCGACAGCGGAACAGGCCCATGGGGACCGGATGTTGGCCATTGCTTGTCGCTTTCGATGAGCTGCCGGCCACCGGGGTGCGTGGCGACGGGATCAGGCCCGACGGCGCTCGCGCCCAGGTGGCGATGGCTCAATGATGGCGGGAAGATCGGGAAACGGACCCGGCCGGGAACAGCTGGATCTGTGTGCGAGGCACTGGGCGCCCGGCCGCGCTCCTCTCCTTCGAACGGCTGAACTACCTTGTCGGGTCCCGCTCGTTCTCCTGCTGTGAGCATCGTCGAGGCGGAGATGAGGAATCGATGAGCCGACACCGCAAGGGCCGTAGGCACCGCAAGGTGAACATGACGCCGCGTCCGGTCGGACCGAGGAGATCACCGCGCGCAGTGCAGGAGCAGGCGAGCAGCCGTGACACCCGGGTGGCGCGGGCCAGGACTCCGATCCCCGAGCAGAACATGAGCGGGGAGAGGGTCGGCGTCGTCTCCAGGAAGGTGAGTGAAAGCGGTCTGAGCCGTCACGCCGTGCGCACCTGGCAGCGGTTGGCGGAAGCCGGTTCCGGCGGAGCCGAGGTCGCTGCGCTCAGCACGACCGTGGGCTTCCAACCCTCCACCGTGCTCGGGCACCTGAAGGGCCTGGCCGAACTCGGACTGGCCGAGGACCACGAGAGCGTGTGGCGGGCGACCGGCCCGGTGGAGGGCGCGGGGGTGTGTGAAGACGTACGGGCCTCCGCAGGGAGCATGTCCTAGGGCGGTGGCCTGAAGGGGGGCGCCTCCCCGGGTGACCCGCCCGGGCAGGCGCCCCTTGTCGTCCGCCGAGTCGCCTGTCGGCTGTCCCGTCGCCTCGAACGTCCGGCTGTCCCGTCGGCTCGAACGTCGATCTTCGGGTTGGAAGGCGGGTCGGATGCGGCGGATTGTCACGCGACGTAGTGTCGGGCGGCCTTCTCGGGGCATTCGGACTCCATCGCTTCG
Organism: Streptomyces sp. NPDC002935; assembly: GCF_040611295.1. Lineage (NCBI taxonomy): Bacteria > Bacillati > Actinomycetota > Actinomycetes > Kitasatosporales > Streptomycetaceae > Streptomyces > Streptomyces sp. NPDC002935. The sequence continues at coordinate 259,922 of NZ_JBEXNW010000011.1, read as the reverse complement.
ACGATCGACCATCCAATAAGGGAGACCTCATGCTCGGCATCGCTGCCGCCGTACTGCTGTTCATCGCATTCCTGATCAACGCCGCTGACATTTCGACCAATGACGTTTTCACGTCGACCAACGTCATGCTCATAGGGCTCGCCCTGCTCGCCCTTCATCTCTCCGGCGTCGGTGGCGGCTGGGCGACGCGCAGCCGTCGACGCTGAAGGCCGGGGCGGGGTCCCGTCGCCGGGGCGGCCGCGACGGCACTCGCCCGGACACCCCCGTTCGTCCCCGTCACGGGCGAGTTGTCGGCGGGGCGAGCTGGCGAGCTGACGGAGGAAGACATGACCGACGGAATCTGGTCTTACGCACCGGAGTTCAACCACCCCGAGATGCACGAACTGGCCGGTTACAGCGTCGAGGCGACCGACGGGACCATAGGACACGTCGACCGGCAGGCGGACGATTCCGGGATGCGGCACCTGGTCGTCGACACCGGTGTGTGGGTGTTCGGGAGGAGCGTGCTGGTACCCGTGGGTGTCGTCGCCCGCATCGACACGGACTCGCGGAAGATCACCGTCGCGTGCACCCGCGAGGAGGTGAAGTCGGCGCCCGCGTTCAAGACCGACCGCGAGACCCTCGACCCCGCGTACCTGTCCAGAGTCGGAAGCTACTACCGAGGCCTGCCGCCGAGGCGGCCCGCATGAGCGAGACGGTCCGCGGGGCGGAAACACGGGAGGCGGCCGCCCCGTGCCGGAGTCTCACCCAGGTACGGACCGGTAGTGGCCCCCAAGGGATCGCGCATGTCCGCTGAATCCGGGCCGAACGGCGCCGTCGAGGCGGTCCGCCCGGTGCGGCTGCGCCGGTACGGGCCACGGCTGCCCGCCCTCTGGTGGCAGGCGCTGCGCCGTACCCCGGTCTCGATGTGGAACGACGACGTCTCCGACTGGGCGGCCGCGCTGACGTACTACGCCATCCTGGCGATCCTTCCGGCCATGCTGGTCATGGTCATCGCCTTCGGTCTGATCAGCCCGGACACCGCGGAGCAGTTCATCGCGCACGTCACGGCGTACGCGCCGGCACAGTCGGGGGCGGAACTGCACCAGGCGCTGGGGGAGATGGTGCGGCAGCGATCCGCCGCGTGGACGCTTCTGGTCGCCGGTGCGGCGAGCGCGCTCTGGTCCGCCTCCAGCTACCTCGCGGTGTGCCGCCGGGCCCTGCACCGCATGCACGGCGTGGCGGACCGCCGCTCGGCCTGGCGCACCGCGCACCGTCTGGTGCTGACCGCGCTGGCGCTGCTCGGGCTGCTCGTCGTGAGCGCGCTCGTGCTGCTGCTGACCGGTCCCCTGGCCGAGGCCGTCGGTGGCGTCTTCGGGCTGGACGGCACGGTGGCCGTGGCCTGGGGTCTGCTCCGCTGGCCCCTGCTGATGTGCCTGGTCGCCCTGCTGGTCCTCGTCGTGTTCCACACAGGCCCGCTTCCCGCCCGCCGCCGTCGGCACAGCTTGCCCGGCGGCCTCCTGGCAGCCCTCCTCTGGCTCGGCGTCTCCGCCGGATTCGCGCTGTACGCCTCCGTCCTCGGCGCCTACAGCAGGCTCTACGGCTCTCTCGCCGGCCTCGTCGTCTTCCTCGTGTGGCTGTGGCTGTCCAACCTCGCGCTGCTGGCCGGCGCGCAGTTCACGGCCGAACTCAACGGGGCCGCGGCGGTGAGGAATCGGGCAACAGTTTGAGACTTGAAGGTTTGTTCCGGCGGGGACGGCGCACACGGACTGAGGAAGTCACATCCTGTACGGACGGTGGAGGAACTGTGGGAATCATCGCTTGGATTCTGATCGGGTTGCTTGCCGGTGCCATCGCCAAGCTGCTCATGCCGGGCAAGGACCCGGGCGGGCTCATCATCACCATGCTGATCGGTATCGCGGGAGGCCTGCTGGGCGGCTGGCTGGGCAAGGTCGTCTTCGGTGTCGACTCGATCGACGGGTTCTTCGACGTGCCGACCTGGATCGCCGCCATCGTCGGCTCGCTGATTCTGCTGGTTCTGTACCGGGCGCTGACGGGCAACCGCCGGTCGCACCGTCACGCGTAAGGGGCCGAGGGCCCTTTCGGCGCGTCATGACATACGGCCTGGGGCCGGCACCGGAGCTTTCGAGTGCCGGCCCCAGGCCGTACGTCGTCCCTCGGAACCCGTCCGTGTGAACCCGGCGGACATTTCGGAGTGCGCCCCCTCACGAGGGGTACCGGTGCGCCAAGCCGCGGGTTGGGAACAACAGTCCCGTGGGCCAGCACTCCTGGGGCGTCCCGGGACGCCTGGGGGGTGCGCGCAGGACTCGGTGGCCGCCTTCACACCGCGGCGGGGCCCTGCGATGATCACCGGAGAACGCGCGCGCCCGCCCGATCGCGGGCTCTTGCCCGCCGGACCCCGTTCCGGTCGACCGGCGCGGACGCGACGCCGCCCGTGAGGAGCCCGAGTGACGTACGACGTCGGCGCACTGCGCGCCGAGATCCCCGCCCTGCTGTCCGGTGTCGCGCACTTCGACGGCCCGGGCGGAACACAGACCCCGGCCCCGGTCGCCCGGGCGATCGCGGGCGCACTCACCGGCCCGCTATCGATCCGGGGACACCTGACACCGGGAGAGGAGAACGCGGAGGGTCTCGTCCAGGGGTTCCGGCAGGCCGTGGCCGACCTCGTGGGAGGCCACCCCTCCGGGGTCGTCTTCGGGCGCAGCGCCACCCAGCTCACGTACGACTTCTCCCGAGCGCTCGCGAAGGACTGGGCCTCTGGTGACGAGGTCGTCGTCAGCCGTCTCGACCATGACGCGAACATCCGCCCCTGGCTCCAGGCGGCCGAGCGTGCCGGAGCCCGCGTGCGCTGGGCGGACTTCGATCCGGTGACGGGCGAACTCCCGCCCGCGGCGGTGGGCGACCTGCTGACCGAGCGCACCCGGCTGGTCGCGGTCACCGGCGCCTCGAACCTGATCGGGACCGTGCCCGACATCGCCGAGATCTCCCGGCTGGTCCACGGACGCACGCGGGCGCTCCTCTACGTGGACGGGGTGCACTACGCGGCGCACGCGTTCGTGGACATGGCGCGGCTCGGTGCCGACTTCTTCGTGTGCTCGCCCTACAAGTTCCTCGGCCCGCACCACGGTGTCCTGGCCGCCTCTCCGGGACTGCTGGAGACGCTGCGGCCGGACAAGCTGCTGCCGTCCACCGACGCGGTTCCCGAGCGCTTCGAACTCGGAACGCTGCCCTACGAACTGCTCGCCGGCACGACCGCCGCGATCGACCTCCTCGCCGGGCTCGCCACGGACACGACGGGCGGGCGCAGGGACCGTCTACGGTCGGCCTTCGCGGCGATCGAGCGGCACGAGGGTGCGCTGCGCGAGCGGTTGGAGGCGGGCCTGGCGGCATTGCCCGGCGTCACGGTCCGCTCCCGGGCGGCCGAACGCACACCCACCCTGCTGCTGACCTTCGACGGCCGGGACGCGGCCGACGCCTATCCGTTCCTGGCGGGCCGCGGTGTGCACGCGCCCGCCGGATCGTTCTACGCGGTCGAGGCGTCCCGGCACCTCGGCCTCGGCGACACCGGTGGCCTTCGGGTCGGTCTCTCGCCGTACAACGACAAGGACGATGTCGAACGCCTTCTGGACGGCCTGGCCGCTTTCCTGCGGTCGTAGTTGTAGTCGTAGTTGTCGAGGGCGGGGCCGGCGCGGCGCCGTGTCGGGCCAGTTGTCCGGCGCGGCGATCAGGCGGAGGGCTCCGGCCAGGTGACGCGGGCGGTGCCGGCTCGGGCGCCGGTCACGCCACCGGCGTGACGCTTCGCGCGCGCGAGGGCGCAAGCGCCCAGCGCACGGCCGATGTGAAGGCGCCGCCGAGCGGACGTACACACACGCTGTCCACCAACTGCAGCCGGGGAAGCCGCAGTTCGGCAGCGGCCCAGGAGGGCAGCAGGGACACCGCGTTCGCGGCCAGCACCCCGTACGGGAGGCGGGCGACGAGCGGCACCGGCGGATTCAGCAGGAGGAACCGCGCGGCATCGCGTGCCTCCGGCGTCGCCCGTACCTCGCCGCGGTACGCGGTCAGCCGCTCCGCGAGCTCGGCACGGTTCCTCGGCGGGTCCAGGACGCCCAGCGCGGCGGCGACGCGGGCCGTGTCCGCCACGTACGCGTCGCAGTCGGCGCCGGACAGCGGACGCGCGCCGTACCGCTGATGCGCGCGCAGGAAACTGTCGATCTCCGCGACGTGCACCCACCCGAGGAGGTGCGGATCCGCCGCGCGATACGCCGTTCCCTCGGAGGTCACCCCGCGCACCCGCTGATGGACCGCCCGTACCCGGTCGCAGGCTTCCTGGGCGCTCTCGGCCGTCCCGTACGTCGTCACCGCGAGGAAGGTGCTCGTGCGCTGGAGTCGTCCCCAGGGATCCCCGCGGAAGCCTGAGTGAGCGGACACGGCGGCCATGGCGAGCGGGTGGAGCGACTGGAGCAGCAGCGCGGAGAGCCCGCCGATGAACATCGACGCGTCCCCGTGCACCGTGCGGATGGGACGGTCCGGGCCGAACCAGCGGGGTCCGGGCGTGCCGTGGATCAGCGCGCGGTTCTTCGGCCCCTCCGGGCCCGCGACCCGGGCGAACAGGGCGCTGGCCAGCCGTTCCCGCACTCCGCTGCCGTCCGGTCCGGTCAGTCTCATGGGCGATGGCCTCCCTCCGCGGCCCGGCGGGTACAGCCCGCCGCGGTGGCTTCCGGGGCTGCGCACAGCGGCGGAATCACTCTTCAGCATCGCCGACCTCACGGAGGAAAGTCCACGGCGTGCCCGCTCGGATCACGTTCCGTGGCCCGTGACGCGGTTCGCCGCCGGCCCAGGGGTACGGCTCACAGGGCGATGCGCGTGCCCCATGCCTCCGCGCGGGCGACGGCGTGCGCGACGTGGGCGGCCGCCACGTCCAGGGCGGCATGCCCGGTGGACTTGAACAGGGTGAGTTCGCCGTCGTCGCGCCGACCGGGGTGTTCGCCGCCCAGGACCGACCCGAGGAGGGTCACGGAGCGCTCGGGCGGGAGGTCCTGCAACTCGTGGGCGCCGGAAGGGGGCGGGGTCGTGGCGGCGCCGTGCCATTCGGCGAACAGGGTGGCGTCCCGGACGGTGTCGGCGTCCAGCTCCGGCCCGTGGGAGCCGCCCACCGAGCTGATGTGCGCGCCGGGGGCGAGCCAGGCGTGACGGACCACCGGCCGCACGGCGCCGGTGCAGCAGAACACCGTGTCGGCCCCGCGCACCGCGTCCTCGATGCCGCCCGCGACCCGGCCGGCGGGGTGGAGCGCGGCGGCGCTCTCGGCACGCCGCGGATGGCGGCCCGCGACGAGGACGGGGGTCGTGGGATCCAGGGCCGCGAGCAGCGCGATCTGGGCACGCGCCTGGGCGCCGGTTCCGATGACGGCGACCCGCGTGCCGTCCGGACGGGCCAGGGCCCGAGCGCTCAGTGTGGCGGTCGCCGCGGTGCGGATCTCGGTGAGGGGCTCGGCGTCCATCAGGGCCAGCGGGCGGCCGTCCGCCGCGTCGAAGAGAGCGACGATTCCCCGGTGGCTGCTGCGCCCGGGCCGTGCCGGGTCGGCGAACACGGAGACGAGCTTGGCCGCGAGCCCGAGTCCGGGCACATGGCCGGGCATCGCACCGAGCAGGCCTCCCGGGGCGTGGGCCGCGATCCGCGGCGGCGCGGAGACCTCGTCACGCCCGATGGCGACGAGGGCCGTCGCCACGGCGTCCAGGACGCGGCGGGGATCGAGTGCGGCGCGTGTCTGCGCCCCGTCGAGGAAGAGGATCTCGCTCATGCCGGACCTTCGGTGGACGTGGACGTGGACCGGGAGGTGGACGTGCAGGTGGGCTGGGACCCGGACACGGGCTGGTACGAGGCCGGTCCGGGGGCTTCGCGGGCTTCGGGGGTTCCGGAGACTTCGAGAGGGCCGGGGTCGGAGAGGATCCGTGCCAGCTCGTCCGTCGCCTCGCGCAGCCGCTCCCGCAGGCCGGGCAGCCGGGCCTCGTCGAACTCCGGGCCCAGGCCGACCAGGGTGAGCGCGCAGACGGGCGCGCCCGGACGCGTGACCACCGCACGGGCGAGCGAGGCGACCGGCTGCTCGTTGCGACCGTACTCGACGGCGAATCCGGTCCGTTCGGTGCGCTCGATGTCGGCGAGCAGCCCGTCGGGTCCGCCCATCGGGTACCCGCTCTCCTCCGCGGTGCGCAGGTAGGGGTCCCGGTCGGCCGGCGCGAGGGCGGCGACGAGGGCGAGCGGACCGGCGAACCGGTGGACGGGCAGGGCCTCACCGGTCAGACGGCTGATCATCGCCAGGCGGTCGGGTCGTACGACATCGATCACACGGGAGCGGTCGACCTCCGGCACCTGAAGGTTGACCATCATGCCGGTGCGCTCGGACAGCGCCTCGAGAACCGGTCGGGCGAGCGCCCCGAGGGAGTTCCTGGCCGCCGAGGACGACAGTTGCAGGACCGCAGTGCCGGGCAGATAGCGATCTCCGGCGCGCAGCACCCATCCGCGCCGGACCAGGTCGACGAGAACGCGATAGGCGGTCGCGCGATGCAGACCGACCTCCTCGGCCAGGTCGGTGAGGCGCGGCGGACGGGGCGCGCGGGCCACGGCCTCGACCAGGTCCAGGGCCTTGTCCACGGCGGTACGGGGTGCTGCGGGCACTTCCGGCCCCTTCTTGTGGCGTCGTGAGATGCGAGCGTACGGTAGCGCGTGTTTCGGGAGACGATACGCCTGTTACGTAGAGCGTAACAACGTTCAGACAGAGCTACTACGAGGTGAAGATGACGGACGAGGCTTCGGGCGCACCGGCCCCGCACGCACCCGCGGTGAAGGGAGCCGTCGCGGTGTACCGCGGCGCGACGCTGTTCGACGGAACCGGGCGGCCGGCCCGGACCTCGACGTCGATCGTGATCGACGGCCCGGTCATCCGCGCCGTGGGGGACGACGCGGCGATCGCCGAGGACCTGCCCGCCGACGCCCAGGTCTTCGACCTCGACGGGCGCTTCGTCGTCCCCGGCCTGATCGACGCGCACCAGCACCTCGCGACGCCGCCCGACCGGCCCGCCGCCGAGGCGGTGCTGCGCCGCCTCGTCTACGGCGGGGTCACGGCGATCCGCGACATGGCGGACGACCTGCGTCAGGTGGGCGACCTGGCGAGGGCCACGCTTGTCGGCGAGATCCCCGGCCCCGACATCCGGTTCGCCGCGCTGATGGCGGGCCCCGGTTTCTTCGACGACCCGCGCACCCACCAGGTGTCCCAGGGCGAGACCCCCGGCGCCGTGCCGTGGATGCAGGCGATCACCGAGGACACCGACCTGCGGCTGGCCGTCGCCCTGGCGCGCGGAACCCACGCCGCCGCGATCAAGGTGTACGCGGATCTCGACCACGCCACCGTCGCCGCGATCACCGCGGAGGCGCACCGCCAGGGCATCCCGGTCTGGGCCCACGCCACCGTCTTCCCGGCCACGCCCGGCCAGATCGTGCTGGCCGGCGCGGACAGCGTCTCGCACGTCACCCTCCTCGCCTTCGAGGGCACGGACGGACCGCTGACGAGCTACAAGAACAAGCCGCGGGTCGAGTACGAACGGTTCGCCGCCGGCGACGATCCCCGTATCGAGGAGCTCTTCGCCCTGATGCGTCAGCGGGGCACCGTCCTCGACGCGACCGCGGGCATGTGGGCGAGCGAGGCACTCGCGGGCGACGGTCCCGAGGACGCGGCGCGGGCGGCGGCCAACACCGAACTCGCCGCCGTGCTCACCGCCCAGGCGCACCGCGCCGGTGTGGACATCGCGGCCGGCACGGACTACGAGACCGACCCCAAGGACCCCTTCCCCGCTCTGTACGAGGAGTTGGACTTCCTTGTCCGCCGCTGCGGGATGTCGCCCGAGCAGGTGCTGCGCTCGGCCACGCTGATCGGTGCCCGCAGCGCCGGCGCCGAGGACGTCATGGGAAGCGTCGAAGCGGGCAAGCTCGCCAACTTCGTCGTCCTGGAGGACGATCCGCTGCTGGACATCGGGCATCTGCGCAGCGTCACGCTGACCGTCAAGCGCGGCCGTCGCTTCGAGCGGCGTGAGTTCGAGCGCACCGTCCCCGGCGTCGAGCGGCCCGGCCGCGTCCGGACCCCCGAGGCCGTGGAGCCCGCGGCGACCCACCCTGTCGAGGAGACCCGATGACCGCCCTCCCCATGATCATCAACGCGCTCGGGCAGCTCGACAATCCGAACGCGGCCCGGTCGGCCGAGGCCGTAGCGCAGCTCAACCCGTCCAGCGAGCAGATGACCATCGACGCCCGCACCCTGGCCGACGCCCATGCCTCGGGCCTCACCGCCGTGAACATCACGCTCGGCTACACGATGGGCGATCTGCCGCCGTACGAGCACACGCTGCACGAGATCGCCGTCTGGGACGGGATCATCCGGGACAACGCGGCCGACCTCCTCAAGGTCCGTACGGTCGCCGACCTCCACCGGGCCAGGGAGGAAAGCCGGATCGGCGTCATCTACGGCTTCCAGAACGCCGTCGCGGTCGGCGAGGACACCGGGCGGGTCGCCACCTTCGCCGACCTGGGCGTGCGGGTCGTCCAGCTCACGTACAACCAGGCCAACCACATCGGCGACGGCTCGATGGCACCCGCCAACGGGGGGCTGACCGACTTCGGCCGGAGCGTCGTCGAGGCCCTCGACGAGCACCACCTCATGATCGACCTCTCCCACAGCGGTGAGCGCACCTGCCTCGACGCCGCGAAGACGGCGCGGCGCCCCGTGTCGATCAACCACACCGGGTGCCGGGCGCTCGCCGACCTCCCGCGCAACAAGACGGACGAGGAACTGCGCCTGGTGGCCTTGCGCGGCGGCTTCGTGGGCATCTACTTCATGCCGTTCCTCAGCATGTCGGGTCATGCGACGGCCGCGGACGTCGTGGAGCACATCGTCCACGCGGTCGACGTGTGCGGCGAGGACCATGTCGGCATCGGCACCGACGGGACCGTCACGTCCGTCGACGACCTCGACGCCTACCGCGCGCATCTCGCCGAGCACGTGGCCCTGCGACGCGAGGCCGGCGTCGGCGCGGCGGGGGAGCGCGACGACACGCTTCCCTTCGTCCTCGACCTGCGCGGAGTGGACCAGTTCCGGGAACTGATCCGCCTCCTGGAACAGCGCGGCTACACCTCCGGGCGTATCGAGAAGATCCTCGGCAGGAACTTCCTGGACTACGCCGGCCGGGTGTGGGCCCCGGAGGTCTCCAGGTAGCCGAGTCCGGCCACCGTCACCGCACCCGTCGACTGTCATCCAAAGGCCGGCAGCCCCGTCACCCGTACGCGTACGAGCAGGCTCTCGGCCGAGACCGTTGCGGCTGTCGCCTCGCCGCTCGCGTCCGGGGTCGGTGCCGGCGTGGCCTCCCCGGGCGTGCCGCTCGGGGAGGGGGTCGGTGAGCCGGACGCCTCACCGGCCGGGGCGGCGGGAGTGACGCGCGGAGGTGCCGCACTGGCCCGGCCGCCCGGCGAGACGGCCGAGGGGGAGGGGGTCGCGCTCGCGCCACGGCGAGGCGGCCGCTCCTCCTGGGACCCGGGGGCGCCGACCCGTCGGGCGGTGTCCGGGCCGTCCGTCGGAAGGGTCGCCGACCCGGCGGGCAGCCCGTGCGGACTCGAGGGGGCACTCCCACGCGCCACGGGTGACGCGGACGGGGTGCCCGTGGGGCGCGGGGCGACACGCGCCGCGGCGTCGGCGGCCGAGGGGTTCTTGTGCGCCTTCCGTACCCCGTTCGGCAGGGGAAGCCAGGGCGCTGCCGAGTCGCCCCCGCTCACCAGGGTCGCGAGGGTCGTGGCGAAGCAGACGCAGGAGACGGCGACCATCCAGCCCATGCTGCGGAGCCAGGAGCGCCGCCGCCCGCTCTCGTCGACGAACACGGCCCCTTCGCCGGGCGCCACGACTTCTGTCCGGCTCCGTCCCGCACACGTCGACGCCCCCGTGATCCCTGCCATGCACCGCTCCTTGACGTTCCCGGTCGCCGGCCGGCGACTGCGCGCTGATTCGGATGGCGACTCCGCGCTGATCCTGAGATACGAAAGTGATCGCTCGTTGACTCATTCCGACCGGTTGTGATGCATCTGGGGCAGGTTCGGTTCGAGTGGGCGGCTACGGAATCGAGCGTCGCAACGGTGGAATCGATTGCTGACGCGATCGAATCGATTGTTTGACCTTGCCGGAACGACGTATGCGTTCGTAGCATTGCTGAATCCGTTCACCGACAGAGGAGTCGCTCGATGGACCGCACCCGCCTGCAGCAGCTCCTGGCGCGTGAGAGCGCCGAGGCCGAGCGCCGCAACCCGCGGTCCAGGGCCGCTTACGAGCGTGCCGACCATCTGTTCGGAAGGGTTCCGATGACCTGGATGAACAAGAACGCGGGGGCCTTCCCGCGCTACCTGGACACCGCGCGCGGGGCCCGTATCACCGACATCGACGGCCACGAGTACATCGACTTCTGTCTCGGCGACACGGGTGCGATGGCCGGTCACTCACCGGAGGTCGTCGCCGAGGCGGTGCGGACCCGGTTCGCCGAGAGCGGCGGCGCGACCGCGATGCTTCCCACCGAGGACGCGGAGTGGGTGGGAGCCGAACTGACCCGCCGCTTCGGACTCGCGCGCTGGAGCTTCTCGCTCACCGCGACCGACGCCAACCGCTGGTCCATCCGGCTCGCACGGGCGGTCACCGGCCGCCCGAAGATCCTGGTGAACAGCTACAGCTACCACGGCAGCGTCGACGAGTCGCTGATCGTGGTCGGCCCGGACGGGCACGGCACGGCCCGCCCCGGAAACGTCGGCGCCCCCTGCGACGTCACCCTCACCAGCCGCGTCGCCGAGTTCAACGACCTGGCGCAGCTGGAGCGCGAACTCGCCCACGGCGACGTCGCCGCCGTCCTCATGGAACCCGCGCTCACCAACATCGGCATCGTGCTGCCCGAGCCGGGCTACCTGGAGGGCGTCCGCGCGCTCACACGCCGGTACGGGACCCTCCTCATCAACGACGAGACGCACACCTTCTCCGCGGGCCCCGGCGGCTGCACCGCCGCCTGGGGCCTGGAGCCGGATCTGCTCACCATCGGCAAGGCGATCGGCGGAGGGATCCCGGCTGGCGCGTACGGGCTCTCGGCCGAACTCGCCGAGAAGCTGCTGGGCCGCGCCGACCTGGACCTGGTGGACATGGGCGGCGTCGGCGGCACCCTCGCCGGGAACGCCCTGTCCGTGGCCGCGATGCGGGCGACCCTGGAACACGTCCTCACCGACGCGGCGTTCGACACGATGGCGAAGCTCTCCGAACGCTTCGAGGCCGGGGTGCGGGCGGGCATCGAGAAGTGGGCGCTGCCGTGGTCGGTGAGCCGGCTCGGAGCCCGCACCGAGTACCGGTTCGCCGACCCCGCGCCGCGCACCGGAACGGAATCGGCCGCGGCGGCCGACACCGAGCTGGAGGACTACCTCCACCTGTATCTCGCCAACCGGGGCATCCTGCTGACCCCGTTCCACAACATGGCGCTCATGTGCCCGGCGACCACCGAGGTGGACGTGGACCGGCACACCGAGGTCTTCGCCGCCGCCCTGACCGAACTGGTCGGCTGAACCCCGCAGTCCGTATTGCGACCGGGCAACCGGAGAGGAACAGCGTGGACGAGATCGACCGGGCCATCCTGCGTGAACTGCAGGTCGACGGCCGCATCGCCTATGCCGAACTCGGCCCCAAGGTCGGGCTGTCCGCGTCGGCGGCCCGCCAGCGCCTGCAACGCCTGCTCGACTCGCAGGCGGTCCAGGTCGTCGGCGTCACCGACCCGATGGGCATGGGCGGCCAGGCGATGGCCCTGCTCGGCATCGCCGTCGACGGCGATCCCCGAGCGGTCGCCGACGCGCTGGCCGAACGGCCCGAGGTCGTCTACTCGGTGCTGACCTCGGGCGGCTTCGACCTGTTCGCCGAGGTGGTCTCCCCGGGCCCGCGGGATCTGCTGGACTTCGTCAACGACGTCGTACGGCCGATCGAAGGCGTCCGGCAGGTGCAGTCGTTCCCCTACTTCGGGATCCACACGCACCGGTTCCTGTGGAACGTGGGCTGACGCGCCCTTCGCCGCGGCTACCGCGCCACGCCGCTCGACACCTTCTTGCCGGGCGTGGAGGTCCGCACCCCTAGCGGACGGGCCAGACCGATCACCCCTTCGTCCAGGCGCTGGAGATGCCGCAGCACCCGACCGGTGACGCGGTCGTGGCGGGGCGCGTCCGGCGTCTGCGGCTCCAGCATGGCGGCGAGGCTCGGCCCGGTCTCGGCGACGCCGTCGACGGCGTCGTCCTCGACCCGCGCGACGAGGACATCGATGTTGTGGCTGATCCGGCGGCCCGCCTGCTTGAGCCGCGCGTCCGCCGCGACCGTCCTGCTGTACGGAAGGAGTTCGGCCGTCGCCGCCAGCGACCGCGCGTGATAGGCGCACGTCTCCAGCAGGGCGACGATGTAGCGGGCGGTCTGACGGCGAGCCCGCCACGGAGTGATCGGGTGGGTCAACGGTTTGGTGGAGGCCCGCAGATCGTCCAGCGCCTTGTCCAGATCGCGGGCCTTGTCGAGCAGATCGAGGGCGATCCCGCCGCTCAGCTGCTCCACGGCCGCACCGCTGACCTCCCCGAGCCGGATGAGCACGGTGGCGAGGAGTTCGTCCGTACGGCGGTCGGTGGGCACCGGAAGCACCACGGCGGCCGCGATCACCCCGCAGACCGCACCGAGCGCGGTCTCCTCGATGCGCAGGACGAGCACCGCCGAACTGTAGGTGTTGAGCAAGGTGTACAGCAGTCCCAGCATCGCCGTGACGAAGAAGGAGGTCAGGGCGTATGACACCGGGGCGCTGAAGTACATGGCGAAGATGAACAGCAGTACCAGCGCGAACGCGGTCCAGGTGTGGTCGCCCACCACACCCGCCAGCGCGACACCCGCGATGACGCCGAGCACCGTGCCCAGCAGTCGGCGATAGCCCTTGACCAGGATCTCCCCGGTCGAGGAGGTGTTCAGGAAGACGACCCAGCAGGTCAGCACCGCCCAGTACCACCGCTGCGGGGAGAGCAGCTCCCCGCCGACGATGGCCAGGGCCGAGCCCACCGAGACCTGCACCGCCGCCCGGGTCGTGGGCCGGTCCAGCCCCCGGGGGTGCGGCTCGTCCCGCTCCTCCTCGGCACCGATGGCGACGTCCTCGGCGTCCAGTTCCTCGCGGGAACGTGTCGTCTCGGGCGAGTCGTCGGACTCGTCCTCGGGTCCGTCGAGCGCCAGCCGCAGCCCGAGGGCGGAGCGTGCCACCTCTCCGATGCCGCGGAAGACATCCTGCACGGCCGCCGGGGCACGGGGCAGATTCTCCTCGTCCCGGTAACCGAGCAGCCGGTTGCGCACCTGTGCCACCCCGGCGCCGTGCTCCACGGAGGAGGGGCTGGTGACCAGCAGCCGCAGCGCGTCGAGATCACGGCGCAGCGTCGCGGTCGTGTCGTCCTGCGCCCGGAGCCGGTCCCCGGGCGCGGGCAAGGGCGCGTCCGGCAGGTGCAGGGTGAGCGTGTCGGCGCTTTCGGCGCTGCGCGCGGTGAGGATCAGGAGGCCGAGCCGCTCGGCGGCGATCTCCGCATCGGCGATCCGCCGCTGGAGCAGCGATGCAGTCGTACTGTCGCTGGTCCCCTCCTCCAGGCGGCTCTGGATCATCATCGCGCTCTCGTGCAGCCGCGCGGTGTGCAGTCGTACGGCCTCCAGAGCCTCCTCGACCCCGTCGGGACCGGCGTCGAGCAGGTCCGTCTGGGCGGACACCAACTGGCCCACGCGGGCCCGGAACGCCTTGCGAAGCCGCTTGAGGACGCGCTCGGGCGCCTCTGCGACGAGGACGAAGCGGGCCACCGCGCTGCAGGCGAAAGCGATGACCAGGGTGGCGTACAGCCCGGGAAGGGCGGCAAGGCCTACTCCGACGAACAGGGAAATGATGTAGGTCTGGAAGCCGATCAGCCCGAGTGCCGTACCCCGATCACCGTACCGGCGGCAGTAGACCGCGACGAAGATGAGCGCGATGAAGCACACGTCGCCCGCGACCACGTAGTTGCCCAGCAGCGCGCCCAGCGACATCGTCACGACCGCCACGGGCAGTCCCAGCGCCAGCGTGCGGGCCTGCTCTCGGCGCTGCTTCTCCTTGATGGCGAACGTCGCGACCATGGCGGTCGTGGCGCCGGGCACCATCTGAGCGACATCGGCTCCGAGCAGGCCGAGAACGGCGAGCGCGAGGGCGACGGCGCCGACGGTCCGCAGTCCGGCCATGAGTCGCAGCAGACCCGGGTCGGATGCCACGAACCGGTCCCAGATGCCCGCCCGAGTCGGCCGTGTCACTGTCCTCACGCTGCCGCTTTTCCCCGCTCCCGCGTCATGATCCGGAACTCCAGCATGGCACTTGAGGTGCCCTGCGACGAGTCTCCCCGTCCGGAGGCGGTCGCGCAGGCGGGCGGGGTTCGGCATGCGGACACCGCCGTCGTACGACGACAGCGTCCGACTCCTTGTGGGAGCGCTCCCAAGCCGTCAGGATGCCGCTCATGGACCCTTTGCCGATCATTCGCGCCTGCCGGCCCACCGACCGTGCCGCCGTCGCCGACATCTGTGTGAGCACCGCGGACGAGGGAGGGGATTCGCGTGCCCGGTATCCCGACGAGGAGTTGATGCCCGCGATCTTCGCGGCGCCCTACTGTCATCTGGAGCCCGAACTGGCCTTCGTCCTGGACGACGGGAGCGGCCGGGCGGTCGGTTATGTCATCGGTACCGGGGACACCGCGGAGTTCGTCGCCCGGTTCCGCGACACCTGGATCCCGCGTGTCGCGGACCGCTATCCCGCACCCACGGCTCCGCCCCGCACGCCCGGTGAGGAGATGGTCGGACTGCTGCACACCCCGGAGCGCATGATCCTGCCCGAACTCGCCGACTATCCTGCGCACTTGCACATCGACCTGTTGCCGGGCTTCCAACGGCGCGGCTACGGAAGAGCGTTGATGAACACCTTCCTGGCCGCACTGCATGACCGTGGGGTGCCCGCCGTACACCTGGGGATGGTCACCGCCAACAGGTCCGCGCGGGCGTTCTACGACCGTCTCGGCTTTCACGAGCTCCCCGTCGAGGACCCCGGACCGCTCACCTACCTGGGCAGGTCGACGGTGGTCGAGGACGCGCCGCGCGTTGAAGGGCCGCTGAGCCTGCCCGCGACGGAAGGCTCCGAGGGCCGTTGAGAGTTTCGGTACGGCGCACGGCGTGCGCTCCGGTTCCGGCGGACAGGGGACTGCCGGAACCGGAGCGGGCACGGCGCGAACCTCAGCGTGCGGCCGCGGCCGTTTCCGGCGTGGCCGCGGGGCCGGCCTTGTCGCCGCCGACGGCCGCGCGGGCCGCCGGGATCACGGCGGCGATGGCGGCGGCCACCAGGGCGACGGCACCACCGATGACGAGGCCCGTGCGGAAACCGCTCTCGGAGGTGAAGGTGTAACCGGCCGCGGTGGTCGTCATCTGGGCGAGGACGACGCCGACGACCGCCGCGCCGACCGAGGTGCCCAGGGAACGCATCAGGCTGTTGAAGCCGTTGGCGGCGGCGGTCTCGGAGAGCGGGACCGAGCTCATGATCAGGGCGGGCATCGCACCGTAGGCGAGCCCCACGCCGCTGTTGATGACCATGCCGGTCAGCATGAGACCCCAGGGTGTACCCATGAGGGCCAGCGAGAGTCCGTAGCCGAGAGCGATGACGAGGACACCGGAGATCAGCGTGAACTTCGGGCCGCGCGCGTCCGTCAGCTTCCCGCCGAGCGGGGAGACGATCATCATCATGATGCCGCCGGGTGCCATCCACAGGCCTGCCGCGAGCATCGACTGGCCCAGGCCGTATCCGGTGGCGTCGGGGAACTGGAGCAGCTGCGGGATGATCAGCATGCTGGCGTACATGCCGAATCCGACGAAGATCGAGGCGACGTTGGTGAGCAGGACCCGGGGGCGGGCCGTGGTGCGCAGGTCGACCAGCGGGTCCTTGGTGCGCAGCTCCCAGGCACCCCAGGCGGTCAGGACCACCACGGCGGAGACGAACAGGCCGAGCGTCGTCGCGGAACCCCAGCCCCAGTCGGCGCCCTTGGAGACGCCGAGGAGCAGGCAGACCAGGCCGACGCCGAGCCCGAGCGCGCCGAGGACGTCGAAGCGCTGACCCTTGGTGTCGGCCGGCACGTCCGGGATGAGGAACCAGATCAGCGCTCCGATCGCGACGGCGAGCACGGCGGAGCCCCAGAACAGCACGCGCCAGTTGGCGTACTGGGCGACCGCCGCGGAGATGGGCAGGCCGAGGCCGCCGCCGATGCCCATGGAGGCGCTGACCAGCGCGATGGAGGAACTCAGCTTCTCGGCCGGCACCACGTCGCGCAGCAGGGCGATACCCAGCGGGATCATGCCCATGCCCATTCCCTGCAGGCCCCGCCCGACGATCATCGGGGCGACGGACGAGGAGAGCGCGCACACGACGGAGCCCACCACGAGCGGGACGGAGCAGGCGAGCAGCATCCGCCGCTTGCCCAGCAGGTCGCCCAGACGGCCGGAGACCGGGACGCAGACGGACGCGACCAGCAGGGTGACGGTGATCACCCAGGCGGAGTTCGCGGGCGTGGTGTGCAGGATCTGCGGCAGCTCGGCGATGAGCGGAGTGACCAGCGTCTGCATGATCGCCGCCACGGTGCCGGCGAAGGCGAGCGTGGCGACCACGCCGCTTGCTCGGGCGTTGGGCTGGGGGGCGTCCATGGGGGACTCCTCGGATCTGTCTGCGGGGCAAGGGATGTGCATCGTACATGCCGTATGTATCGCGCATGTGATGTGGCTCATGCATGCGATGTGGCCCGTGCACGCGGGTGTGGGACCATGGAGCCAGGCCGTACCGCTGTGCGCGGGACGCGCGGCTCAGGGGACAGCGGGAGGCGGCAGGCGGATGGTCAGGCCCACACACGAGGTCGAGTACGAGCAGATGCTCCTCAGCCGCCACGGATGGATGAACCACAGGGGCGGCCGCATCAAGGACGGCGTCCTGGAGCGCAGCGCCTACATCCTGCTCAGCCGGATCCGGATGCAGGGGCCGATGTCGATCGGTGAACTGAGCGACGCTTTCGGGCTCGACGCCTCGACCCTCAACCGGCAGACCGCGGCGGCGATGCGTGCCGGGCTCGTCGAGCGCATCCCCGATCCCGATGGCGGCATGGCCCGCAAGTTCCGCATCACGGACGAGGGCGCGCGGCTCCTCGACCAGGAACGGCAGGGGCTGATCAGTTCCCTGGACCGTGTGATGGCCGACTGGCCGGAGGAGGACATCGCCGCCTTCGCCTCCTATCTGCGGCGCTTCAACACCGACATCGAGCGCATCGGCGGACGGCCCTGGCCGCGCCCGTGAACCCGAGGTCCAACTGCCGCCGGACCGACGCGTCGTAGCGGAAAACCCGATGACGCGTCGACACACCGCCTCCTACGATCATCCGCATGAACAGTGCCGGGGGACTGCTGAACGTCGTCGATGTCGAGGCGACCTGCTGGGAGGGCCCGCCCCCGCCCGGAGCCGTGAGCGAGATCATCGAGATCGGTCTGACGGTCGTCGATCTGGACAAGGGCGTACGGGTGGAGAAGCACCGCCTGTTGGTGCGGCCCGCCCGGTCGACCGTCAGCGCCTTCTGCACCGACCTGACCGGGCTGACCCAGGGCGAGGTCGCGGAGGGGCTCGATTTCGCCGAAGCCTGCCGGGAGTTGGCCGCGCGTCACCGTGCGGGGGAGCGGCCGTGGGCGAGTTGGGGGGACTACGACCGTCATCAGTTCACCCGTCAGTGCGCCGCCACGACGACCCCGTATCCGTTCGGCCGGCTGCACACCAACGCCAAGGCGCTCTTCACCACCGCTCACGGACTGCGCAAACGGCCCGGTATGGCCCAGGCCCTGCGTCTCGCGGAACTGCCCCTGGAGGGCAGACATCACCGGGGCGAGGACGACGCGTGGAACATCGCCGCCCTGATCCTGGGGCTTGCCGAGCGGGGGGCCTGGCCGGACGGCCGTGGGGCGCGGGGCTAGCGCCGTGGGTCGCGGGTCCAGGTGAGGAGTGCCGCCGGTTCACTCCGAAGGGTTGTTTCGTCGAGGGTCGCGGCGAACGGGGTGTGGGTGACGGTGCCCGGGGGAGAACCTGGGCCGTACGCGAACGCCGTCATCAAGGAGTGCCGCGTGGCCGATGTCGTCTTCACAGCGGATTTCGCCTCGACTCGTCAATGGGTCGCGGGCCACTCCTGGGCCTATCCCGACGGCGGTCCGGTCAATCCGGACGACGACAAGCTCGACCATCTGGTGGCCGACCCCGCCTACTGCCGCACAGGTGTCTTCCGGGCCACCCGGCGACCGGACGGCGACTGGAACGCGGGCCTTCTCACCACCGAGGGCAGCGCGGACGCGTTCATGGTCCGCACGGGTGATGTGCTGGAGGCGAGGGTCAGGCTGCCCACGGTGACCGGCGCCTGGCCGGCCATCTGGACGTGGCGGGACGGCGGTCAGGAGATCGACGTCTTCGAATACCACCCGGACAACCCCGATCTGCTGGAACTCTCCAACCATGTCCGGGGCACCCACCGCTACTACCGGGACGAGACCGTCCAGCCGGGTGCCTGGGTCGACCTGGTGGTCGAGTTCGGCGCCCACCATGTCGTGTGGTGGGTGAACGGAACCCGCGCCTTCGCCGACCGGCGTGGAGTGGGCAGGGCCTGGCAGGCGTATCTCATCGTCAACCTGTCCGTGTGCGCCGGGCGTTACCACCCGCCGCCGCCCCCCGAGGTCTCGGCGATGGAGTTCGAGGTGGCCCATCTGCTCGTCCGCAGGCCCCAGTTCGACGGGCCGTTCCCTGTGGTGGATGACGTCGGTCTTCCTGCCTGACGTCGGCCCGAGTTCGGCAACCGGCATCCGGCTTGCGGCCGCGCGTCCGGCCCTCCGGCTGGAGCGGGCGACTGTGCACACGTCGCGCACGGCAAGCGGGAATCGGGCCGTGGCAGGTGCATCCGTCGCTGCCTTCGGCGCGGAAGCACGGCATCACAAGCGACGATGCGCCCGTGCACGTCGCGCCGACGGGGTACCGAGGGCCATGACGAAACCGCAGCCGGAGTGGGACGCCCGCGAGGCCGCGTACGTCAGTCACGTCGGCAACTGCCGCACATGCCAACGGGAGTCGGGCCGTTGCGCGCGGGCCGAACGCCTGTGGCGCCTCTACCAGGAGTGGCGCAACGGCCACCCCGCTTGGCCCGAGGACGCCGAGTGAGTGGTGCGGGGTTCGTCCGCCGTACCACTCGGATCTCTGCCGTCCGGCGCCGGGCGCGTCCCGGGCGTCGTCGCGGCCGCCGTGCGGCGACTCCGCGCCGCCCGCCTCCGGCCGGTCCGGACAGGGCCCGATGCGCACAGCCGCCGCTCTCTTGCCGGCGGCTTCGGGACGTGGGAGGCGTTACCAAGCCGTCGCCTCTTCGGCTACGGATATCCAGTGGCCGGTGGGACGATTTCTCCTCGGTCCAGTGCGAGGCGTGGAGAAGCGCCGTGAGGGTGGAGAGGTGCCATGCGAGGCTCTGCGCGGATGTCCGCCGATGGTCTGTCCCGGCCCGAGGTGACCGGCGCGCCCGTGGCGCTGGTTCCGCGTCGCGTCACGGGTCCGGCTTCGGGTCCCACGCGTGCTGCCGTACTGATCCTGCACGGTGGCAGGGAGGACAGCAGGGCCCCGTCCCGCCCGTGGCATGTCGCACGCGTGCGCATGCGGCCCTTCGTGCGCGCCGTGACGCGGGCCCTGCCGGACGAGGACGTGTTCGTCGGACAGGTGCGCTACCGCCACAGAGGGTGGAACGGCGTGGACGCCGACCCTGTCGCCGATGTCCGGCAGGCGCTCGCCGACCTCGCCGACCTGGTGGGGGAGGTGCCGGTGGTGCTCGTGGGCCACTCGATGGGCGGCCGCGCCGCCCTGTGCGCCGCGGCCGCGCCGCAGGTCCGGGCCGTGGTGGCCCTCGCGCCCTGGTGCCCGGAGGGTGAGCCGGTGGCCCACCTCCGGGACAAGCGCGTGATCGTGCTGCACGGCGACCGGGACCGGGTCACCGATCCCGAGGCGTCGTTCGCCCTCGTCCGGCGGGCCGGAGAGGCGGGTTCCTCCGCGAGCGCCGTACGCGTCGAGGGCGGTGACCACGCGATGCTCCGGCGCGCGCGGACCTGGCATCGGGCCACGGGTAGCACGGTCGCCGACCTGGTGACCCGGGTCGACGGTGGGCTCGGACCGCTCTCCGCCGAGGGGCCGGGCAGCGAACCCGGCGTTCTCTAGCGGTGATCCGAACGACACTCCTAGAGGCCGGTCGAGTCCAGCCGGTCGTCGGGGTCCGGGCTGGGGGAGAAGGGGCGCCGGGGGCCGGCCGCGAGTCGTGCGGCGGAGGCGGGAAGCGGGGCGCCGGTCGACGGATCCCAGTTGAGGATCCACTCGAAGTCGCGTTGCAGCCGACGGGCCTCGCTCCGGACGAGCGTCGGTATGTCGCCGCGTTCGGAGATCAGTTGGGCATAGATCGGCGCATCGTGCACGTGGGGATCCTCGACTCGCTCTCGTGGTCTGACGTGCCTCGAAGGTAAGGCCGGGACGTGGTCGCAGAGGTCATCCGGCCAGCTCGGCCAGAACCGGTCACCGTATGACCATCGGGCGCCGTCGATGTCGAACGAGATGTCAGGGAACGCCAGTTCTGTGCGCACTTCCGACAGGCCCGAGGCAGTGGGTCACGGGAGCGGCAGGCCGGGGCAGTCTGGACCAGGCGAGCGGGAACGGGAGGCGAGTCCCGATCGCCTCAACGAGGGCGCTCCGGCGCCGTTCTGAGCACGGCGTGTGTCCTCGTCGTCGCCCTGTGCGGCGATGCGATGAAGGTCACGAAAATGTATCGGACATCTGGGACGTGGATCTTCACATGGGGTGCACAACATGGCTAAGTTGGCGACCAGGCCGCCCGACTCCCTCCGGCGAAGCTCGCCGGGCGGTGCGGCCTCCGCCGAGTCCGGCCTGTCCCCGTGGCAGCTGGAGCCGGGGACCCACCGAACTTGGGGTGAATCGGCCCAACCGCCTTACGGGGCAAGGGCCGTAGGGCATACCTTCCGGAATCGTCCGCCCGAACCCGACAGCTAACCCGGTAGGCGGATGACGGAAGGAGTACCTCTTTCATGGCGCCGGAACGCACCCCGCCCAGCGGCGAAGAAGTCCGCCGACGGCTCTCGTCGCTCTACGACCAGGCGGAGAACGCCACCGGCAACTTCAACGCGACCCGCGCCCTGGCGAACGTCTCCCGCAAGCCCGCCCGGCAGACCGTCGGTGAAGGGCGCGGGGAAGCCGATCCCGCCCAGGCGGACCTGATGCGGCAGTGGTTCGACGGGGCGCGCTCCCGGCTCGGGCCCTCGGTCCCGGCCGTACTGCCGGCCGACAGACAGCCGGCCGCCCGCCCGACGGAGGGTGCGAGACCCCCGAAGGAGCGTCCGGCGGAGCTCCCGGCGGCGCGTCAGCTGGAGCAATCCTCCCGCCCTGTGGCCGAGTTGACCGCGGCACCGGTACGAGAGCTGACGGCGGGGCCCGTTCCGGAGCTGACCGCGCGCCCCGTCCTGGAGCTGACCGCGGGTCCGGTGGCGGAGCTGACGGCCGGGCCTGCCCCGGTGGCACCGGGACCCGGGACGCCTGTCCGCGCGGCGCTCCCGGAGGGGTCCGCTCCGGCCGCCGCGTCGCAGAGGTCCCCGCTGCAACTCAAGAAGGACAGCGCCCGGCGCAAGCTGGCCGCCGCACAGGAGCTGCTGTCGCGGCACAACGCGCGGCAGAGCATGCCGGTCGTCCAGATGCCGGTCGTCCAGGCCCCGGCGATCGAGTACCGGCCGGTGGAGGAGCCCCGGCTCACCTCGTTCGAGTCGGTGCCCCTGCCTCCTTGGTATGAGTCGGCGCCCTTGCCTGCCTCGTTCGAACCGGTCTCCCTGCCCCCGGTGTTCGAGTCGGCGCCCTTGCCCACCTCGTTCGAACCGGCGCCCCTGCCTCCCGCGTTCGAGGCGGCGCCCCTTGCCGCGTCCTTCGAACCGGTACCGCTGCCCGTGGACACGGCGTGGCGGCAGCCGTGGCCGGCGGGAAGCGACCAGTCGTGGCCGGCGGGAAGCGACCAGTCGTGGTCCGCGGCCCCCGGGCCGGTCGACCCCAACCCGGGGTTCAGCATCGACAGCCTGGTCGGCGCGGGTGCCCCACCGGTCGTCGGATACGACACCAGGGCCGCGGAGGCGGTCGCCTTCGCCCGCGCCCAGGTCGGCAGGCCGTGCGTGTGGGGCGCGTCCGGACCCGGCTCGTACGACCCCTCGGGCCTGACCCAGGCGGCCTGGAAGAGTGCCGGGGTCCTGCTCCCCCGCGCCACGTACGACCAGGCGCAGGTCGGCCCGGCGATCGCCCTCACCGGCATCCAACCGGGTGACCTCGTCTTCTTCCACAGCAATGTGAGCCATGTCGGGCTCTACATCGGTGACGGCATGATGGTCCATGCCCCGAGTCCCGGAGCCCGTATCGCCGAGGAGTCGATCCACACCGTCGGGCAGGCGGCGATCCACAGCGTCGTACGCCCGACCTGACACCCGGCCCGGGCGTCCGGGGGAGCGCGGCCGTCCGGGGAACGTCGTGGCGGCGCTCCGTCAGAATTCCCGGTCGATCCCCGTGACGGCGGCCGGTCCCAGGGGTGCGTCGTCCTCGGAGAAGCCGCTGTCGCGGAGCGCGCCGGAGACGAGCCGGACGGCCTCCGCCTCGGCGCTTCTCCGGTCCGCCGCCTCGACTTCGAGCCGGACCGAGAACGTGTTGTTCTCGTCGACGGTCAGCAGGCTCAGCTCCTCGCTCTCGCCCAGGTCCGTGTTCTGCGGGTCCTGAGGGCGAAGCCTGCGCTCCACGTCGGCACGGGAGGCGTCCGAGAGGCCGTGGAGGAACGTCCCGGGAACGGTGATGACGTAGGTGGTCACAGGAACTCCTTGCGTGGGTGCCCCGCGGGCCTGAAGTGCGGTCGGCTGTGTGATCGCCCGTGTACCCCGCATTGTGCCGGGCACCCGGAGCTTCTTCGCGTCGGGGCGGCGCCCGCGTGGTGATCGGGTGGCGATACGGCCGCCCCATGGCTGATGCCCGGATGACCACCGCCTTGTATCTCGTGCTCGGCATCATCGACGAGCGGGGCGAGCAGTGCGACCGCCTCCTCGACGCCGGGCTGGCCGATTCCATTTCGCACCAAGGTATTTGACGTGTCGTCACCTGAAGGCGACGGGTGACGATCGGGTCTCTGCGGGTGCCGTCGGCAGGCTTCGCTGCCGAGTCCCGGAAACGTTGCCCCCACGATCGGTTCCGGAGAGGGGCAGGGCCGTGGCCCGCGTACGAGGGCAGGATACGAGGCGCTGACCGAAGAGGGACGACGCCGGGGGTGGGACGGGTATGCGCCGGTGGCGTCGTCCTCCGCTCGTGCCGGAAACACAGCTGACGGCGCATCTGCGGAGCACGGTGTGGGGGCCCGCCGAGTTCGTCGGGCTGCCGCCCCGGTGGCTGGCGGGGGAGGGGATCCTTGTCGGGATTCTCGGGGCCGGGTCGATCGTCGGCGCCGGAGTCGTCGGCGACTGGACCGGGGTGCCCGCACTGGCCAGCGGTGAGGCGGGCCTGGTCTGCGCCGGAGTTCTCGTCCTTCACCTCGTCCTCGTACGGGCAGGGCGGGCACTGGTCGGCATCGTCGCGGTGCTCGGCGTATGTCTGGCCCTCCAGGTTCCGCAGGCCGCGGCGGGTGTGGTGCCGGCGGACGGGGTGCGGGTGGAGTCCATGGTGGTCACGTCCGTCGAGGGAGGCCGGCAGGCAGGCACGGGCCGCACCCGCTACCTGTGCTCGCTGGTCGGCCGGGACGGCGTACCGCTCAAGGTCCGTGTCTGGAGGGGCTGCGCTCGGACCACCCGGCCGGGAGACGTGCTCACCGTCGCCTACGATCCCGAGGGTCGGGTGCCGCCGCGCGCCGTGGCGGCGGGACCGGCGACCGCCGGGCCGCTGCGGGATCTGGCCGCCCTGGCAGCCGCGCTCCTGGCCGGATGCGTGCTCGCCGTCGTTCGCTCCCACCGCCTCACCGATGCGGCCTCCGCCGGGTGACGCCTCCCGGCAGCCACTGATCGCCGCTGTGCGGCCGTCCACCGCCGGTCCGTTCACAGCGGGAGGATCACCAGGGCCGTGTCGTCCGTGGCGCCGCCGGGCGGAAGCAGGTCCGACAGGAGGGCGTCGGCGAGGGCCTCGGGCTCGGCCTCCCGGTGGTGGGTCAGGGCGGTGGCCAGCCGTCCGAGGCCGACGTCGATGTCCTCGCGGCGGCGTTCGATCAGGCCGTCGGTGTAGAGGACCAGGGTGTCGCCCGCGGTGAAGTCCGCGGTGGCCTCGGGGCGGGTCACGTGCTCCGGCCGGGCTCCGAGCGGCGGGTCGGTCGCCCGGTCCAGGAAGTCCACCCTGCCGTCGCCGCGCAGGAGAGCGGGCGGGAGATGCCCGGCGCTGCTGTAGGCGATGGTGTGGGTCTCCCAGTCGATGGAGGCCGTCACCGCCGTGGTGGATTCGGCGCCGTCGACGGAACGGGCGTACAGGCCGAGCACCTCGAGGGCTCGGGCGGGGCTGCTGGAGGCCCGGGACGCGGCACTGAGGGCGCTGCGCAACTGGCCCATCACGCAGGCGGCGGCGAGTCCGTGGCCCACGACGTCGCCCACCGCGATCGCCATACGGTCGCCGGTCAGGGCCACCAGGTCGTACCAGTCGCCGCACACGTTCAGCGCACTCGTGGCCGGCCGGTAGCGCACGGCGGCATGGTGGGGCCCCACTTGGTGGGGTGAGGGCAGCAGGGCGTCCTGGAGGGCGACGGCGACCTCGCGTTCGCGGTCGTGGGCCCGCCGCAGGCGTTCGTTGACCTTCTGCAGTTCCCGGGCCCGCGTGTACAGCTCGGCCTCCATCACGGGGGTCCGGTCGCCGTGCACCGGCTCGCCGCGGGCGCGGATGAGTTCGGTGACCTCCTCCACCCGATGGACCACCAGCGCGACGCTCCCGTCCTCGGCGAACACGGGAGAGTTGACCGGGCTCCAGTACCGCTCCTCCCAGACCCCCGGCCTGTCCGAGGACTCGACGTCGTAGCGCTGCAGGGCCATGGCGTCGCGCTCCCCCGTCTCCACCACCCGGTGCAGGGACGCCTCCAGGTTCCGCATCCCGTTGGCGGCCGGATCGTCCGGCCGGTCGGGAAACACGTCGAACAGATACCGGCCGACCAACTGCTCACGGGAGCGGCCGGAGTTGCTCAGGTAGTCCTCGTTCGCGTCGACGAAGACCAACTGGGGGGTGAGCAGCGCGACCATGCCGGGCAGGGCGTGGAAGACACCGCCGTAGTCGATCCCTGCTCCCGCCACCTGTTCACCCGCCTCACGCCGCGGCCCCTGGTCGTGCCCACGGTGGAAGCGGCGGAGCACCTGGCCCTGTCCCACTCGCCCGGGTCATGGCCGGGGCCCAAGTCCAGGGCGTACGTGTGGTGCAGTGTTCTCATCAGGCCATCGGTCCGCGTCCGGTGCAACCGCGGAGGAGTCCCGTGCCGCTCTCACCTATGGCTGGTGCGCCCGGGACGGACCGGTCTCCCGGCGGTGGCCGAAGTGTCCTCGGGCCGTTGCTCCAAATGGGTTTTCTGTGAATACGAGAGGCGGTTGAACACAACGAAACCCGCGTGCGTATAGGGCTGGGGGATTTCCATGCCGACCCGACCACGACGCGTAGGAGCACTTCCTTGGGACGCAACACGCGCAGACGCCCCACGGGCGCACGACGCGCGACCTCTGCAGCTGTCGCGCTGATATTGGGCGGAGGCGGACTGGTAGCAGTCAACGTCTACGCATCGGCGACCGAGAGCGGTGCGGGCGGCGACCAGCAGGCCGCGAACGTCCTGTCCGCCGGATCCGCCACCATCGACTGCCCTGACGTCGGTGACCAGTTGACGACTGTCCCGGACGCCGCGAAGGAGGATGTCGACAAGGAACTCGCGAGCCTGGACCAGCAGATCGCCGAGGCCTACCAGCAACTCCAGGCAAAAGCGGATCAGATGGGGCAGAACGGCGACAGTGGCGCCGACGCCGTCATGAATCCGCTGAAGGAGAAGCGGGCCGAGTCGATCGGCCGTATCGGGGACGCCATCGACGGCGCGGGCGAACGGCCGGACGGGCTCGACGACCTCGCGGCCTGCGAACTGCGCCCCTCCGAGAACAAGTCGGGTGGCGCGGACAACGGCGGCCAGGGCGAAGGCGGTCAGGGCGGCACGGCACAGAACCAGGGCGGTGCCGCGGGCCAGGGCGACCAACAGGGCGGCGCCGCCGCTCCGGTCGGCAACGGCCCCGCGGTCGCCGACTTCGCGGACATCAAGTCCGTCCAGCCCAACGTGCAGGCCCCGCAGCCCCAGGACAACGCCTCCCAGGGCGAGTTCGCCACCAGTTGCGGGGTGAACGCCAACGGTCTGTTCAACTCCGACAACGTGATCGTGGCTCCCGGCGTCACCAACGGCGCCCACCACTTCCACGACTACGTCGGCAACCAGTCCAACAACGCCTTCGCCAGCGACGAAGACCTGGCCAAAGCCGACACCTCCTGCCAGGACGACGGGGACAAGTCCTCGTACTACTGGCCCGTGGTGCGGCTCCAGAACGGAACCCGCGAGCGGGACGCCGACGCCGCCGGCGGCGGGACCGAGGGCAACGCCGGTGAGATCGTCACGCCCAAGCAGGTCACCCTGACCTTCGTCGGCAGCCCGCGCAGCAAGGTCACGGCCATGCCGCGCCTGCTGCGCATCATCACCGGCGACGCCAAGGCGTTCGTGAACGGCACGGCCAACGCCAACGCCTCCTGGAGCTGCACCGGTTTCGAGGACCGGCAGTTGAAGGACAAGTACCCGGTCTGCCCACAGGGCAGCGACGTGGTCCGCACCTTCAAGTTCCAGAGCTGCTGGGACGGCGCGAACATCGACAGCGCCAACCACCGTGCCCACGTGGCCTTCGCGGACGCCGAGGGCAACTGCCCCGGTGGATTCAAGGCCATCCCGCAGCTGGTGCAGCGCATCGTCTACGACGTCGACGCGCCGAGTCTCCAGGACGGCGGCCGTACGTCACCGCTGTTCGCGGTGGACTCCTTCCCCGAGCAGCTGCACAAGCCGGTCACGGACCACGGCGACTTCATCAACGTCTTCGACGAAGGCCTGATGAACGACATGGTCGACTGCATCAACACCGGCCGGAAGTGCGGTGCGGGTGCGGGCGCCGAGGAACCGCAGGACCCCGCGGAGACGGACAAGCCGCAGGACCCGTCGCAGAGCGCCGAACCGCCGAACCCCTCGGAGGAAGCTCCGAATCCGTCCGAGGAAGCTCCGAACCCCTCCGAGGAGCCCTCGGAGCAGCCGGCGCCCACCGCGGACGACCCGTCGGACGGCAATGAGGGGTCAGCCCCCGGTGACAACGGCGGCGACCAGACCGAGGAGCCCTCGGAGGACGTACCGGGCACCGAGCCGGCGGGCGGCGACGCGCCTCCCGTCGACGTGGAGCCCAAGGCCGATGTGACGGCGTCGGCGGGCCACGGCTCGTCCTCGTCGAACGGAAGCTCGGGCGACGATGACTCCGCCGAAGTGGGTACGCCCGCGCAGACGCCCGCGGCCGGATCGGATCCGTCGGCCGCTTCGCAGACCGAGCCGCAGGCGGTCGGGGGTGGCGGGCTCGCCGAAACCGGGGCGAACCTGTGGCCGGCCGCGATCGGCGGGATCTTCGTGATCGCGGGCTTCGTGCTGCTCCGCCGCATCCGGCGCGGCTATATGTGACACGGACCGTCCTGGACGGACGTGTCCTGACGAATGAGTTCTGAGGGGGCTCGTGGCCTGTGCGGACAGGGCACGAGCCCCCTCAGGCGCGTTCGGCGCGGCAATCTCGACCGGCGGTCCGCGCCGATTCACAGCATGCTGGTGGAAGACGCGATCATGTCGTCCACATTGGGGAAGGCGAAGCTCCATGGACGCATCAGAGCAGGCACCGGATGACCGGCCCCTCGACCTGTACCTCGAAATGCTCCGCCTGCGTATGGATCCGGCGGACTACGCGATCTTGCTGCGCATGGTCGAGCCCGTACTCGAGGCGATCCGGGAGGAAAGGGCGGGAGCGATCGAACTGAATCTGGACGGTGCGGAACCCGACAGCGTCTCGCAGGAGGTCCGTGACGAGGCGTCCCTCGTGGTCGCCGTGGCCGTCACAGGACGCCTGGACAACCGGATCGTCGAGCTGGAGACCGAGGAGATCGGTGTCGTCCGGGTCGTCACGGATTCGGGGACCGCGGATGATCCCGCGCGGTGCAGGGAGATCGCCGACTTCATCGGAGAGCGGCACCGCCAGGACGAGGAACTGCGCGGTATCGCCGAGGCGAGCGGTCTGCCCACCGACGTGTGACGCCCCTCGGCCCGCTCCGGCCTGTACCGCACGGGCGCGATCCGGCTGGTCGGAGCGCTGCCGACATCCTCCGTGGCTGCCGACATCCTCCGTGGGCATCCTCCGTGGGCGGGACCGGATGGATCTTGCCCAGCGCTGCCCAGCGCTGCCCAGCGCTGCCCAGCGCTGCCCAGCGCTGCCCAGCGCTGCCCAGCGCTGCCTCGCGCTGTCCCCGCGCGGGGAGATCAGGCCTGCGGAGAATCCCGCTCCGGACGGGCTTCCCCGCGCCGGAGACGCCCCTCGATTCCCGTCTGCGGGCGATCATGGTCCTCGGGTCGGAAAAGATGGCGTAGGGTTGAGTTCAACGACGCGGGGTGGAGCAGCTCGGTAGCTCGCTGGGCTCATAACCCAGAGGTCGCAGGTTCAAATCCTGTCCCCGCTACTCGAAGACCGAGGGGCCGACATCATTGATGTCGGCCCCTCGGTCGCGTTGTGCGGCGTGTGCCGGCCGGGCTCGCGCGAGCCGTCGTGAACGTACGGGTTTCCCCGAAGGTAGGGGCCGGGCGCACGGTGTCGACACAATGACCTCATGACGAAGATCCAGAGCGGCGCCGAGCGAGTCGTGGCCGCCGCCCACGCCCGTGGCGGCCACGGGTTCGCGCTGATCGCCATCGACGGCATGGGCGGTTCGGGCAAGTCGACCCTGGCCTCGGCCGTGGCCCGGCTCGCGGATGCCGTGGTCGTGCACGGAGACGACTTCTACCGTCCGATGGACGCGGACGAACGCGCCGGACTGACGCCCGCCCAGGGCTACGACCGCTACTTCGACTGGCAACGGTTGCGCGACGACGTCCTCACTCCGCTCACCGCCGGGCGCACCGCGCATTACCGGCGCTACGACTGGTCAACAGGGGCTCTGGCGACGGACGGGGAGTGCGGCGTCGCCAGACACGGCATCGTCCTCGTCGAGGGTGTCTACACCGCTCGGCCCGAACTCGTCGACCACTACGACCTGGTCGTCTACGTCGACACCCCGCCCGACGAATCCATGCGTCGGCTTCGTGTCCGCGGTGACGACCACGGTCCCATCGACTGGGAGGCCCGTTGGCGCCTGGCCGAGGAGCACTACCTGATCACGACCCGCCCCCGGGAAAGGGCAGATCTCGTGGTCCGCGGACACTGATACCGACCGGGCGCCGAGCGATGCCCTGATCGGGGCTCGGCCCCGGGCCCTCATAAAAGGCACCGCCATAAAAAACACCGCCTCCGGTATGACCGGAGGCGGTGCGTGTGGAGCGCCGGGCAGGCCTTGCACCTGCATTTCCCCGCAGGAAGCGGGGCGTCTTTCCTTGGACCACCAACGCCGGGCTCGTCACCGAGTGTTCGGAGCGGGCTCAAGATCGATCATATCAGCTGTCCGGGGAGTTCGATGTCATCCCCGCCGGGCCGAAACGTGCGGGGTGAAGCGGAGTGTTTGATTGCTGTTTGCGGCGACGTGGCGTGCATTGTCGGCCAATAACTGGGACGCCTCCGGCCTTCGCCGCGTGGCGCTTTCGGGTTCCTCGTGGCTGGAAGGCGCGTAAGCCGGTGCCGCGCACACGCGGTGGGGCGGGCGCGGCGATTGCCCGCTGCAATCGGCGTCGGAGGATCGCCGCGCCGGACCACGCGGACGCGTGAAGCGGATGCGTGCGCAGGTGACGTACGTCGACAGGCGCGCTCCGCGCGACACCCGCCCTCGTCGGCGGCTGCGCGGCCGTGAACGGGGATCGGGCCGGCCGCCCTCGTGAGGGACCCGTGGGGCGTCGGCCGGGCCCGGCGTCGACGGCGTGGGCGCGGGCAGTCGTCCTCCGGCCAAAACGACCGGCGCCGACCCGTGATCCCGGTCCGTAGGGCCCTTGTCGCTGTCGGTGGCCGGTGATTAGGCTCCGGCTCACTTTCGCACTTCGTACACATTTTCTGCACATGCGGGTCGGCCGAACGGGCCGGTCCGTCGGTTCCTGGCGCGTCGTGTGACCCTTCCGGCCCGGAAGCGTCGCCGGCCGGCACGGGGGAGGTGGGGACGGTCGACGAGTGCGCGGCATCGCAGCCCACTGGGGGCTCCCGCGGCGAGCGCCGGGGAGGCGCCACCTCCGCGGCCCGGCGACCCGCCGGCCGGGGCAGCCGCGATGTGCGGCTGCTGTGGCTCACCAACGCGGTCGACGGTCTCGGCACCCAGACGTCCGGTGTCGTCTTCCCCCTGCTGCTCCTGCACTGGGGACACAGCCCCGCGGCGGCCGGCGTGTTCGCCAGCGCCGCCGCGCTCACGGGCGTGGCCCTCGGACCGCTCGTCGCCGTCCTCGCCGACCGGGGCCATCGGCGGCGCATCATGATCACCTCGGCGCTGCTGGCCGCCGCGGCCATGGCGGGCCTGGCCGTCGCCGCGGCCCAGGGCCGCACCTCGTTACGCATCCTCGTCGCCCTCGCCCTCGCCGAGCGACTGTGCGCGGTGACCTACGAGGCGGCCGCGCGCGGGGCGATCACCCATCTCGCCGCCCGCCCGGAGGAGTTGCCGCGGATCGCGGCCGGGATCCAGACGGGCGACCAGATCGCCCTGGTGACCGGCCCCGCCCTCGGCGGTGTGCTCTTCCAACTGGCCCGGCCCCTGCCCTTCCTGGCCGACACCCTCTCGTACGCCGTGACGGCGCTGGGCGTCCGCGCGATCCGCACGCCCGTCGACGCACCACGGGAGGAGCGTGGCCCGCGCCCCGACATCCTCCGGACCCTGCGCGCGCTGCCGGGCGACGCCGGAGCCGGACTCGCCCTCGTCGCCCGCTCCGCCGTGCTGAGACTCGTCGTGACGTGGACGTCGGTGGCGAGCGGCGTGGTGACGCTGCTGTCCTTCACCGTCCTGTTCGTGCTCGGCGCGCACGGCGGCACCGCCGCGACCGGCATGGTCCTGGCGGCGTCGGGAGCGGCGGGTCTGCTCGGCTCGCTGCTGTCGGTGCGGGTCGTACGACGGTTCGGACCGCGCCGGGCCCTCGTGACGGCGACGTGGCTGCTGACCGTCCCACTGGCCGCGCTCATCACGGCCCACGGTCCGTGGGCCTTCGGAGCGGCCTTCGCCGCGCTGTGCGTGCTGGTGCCGGTGATCACCGTCGTCCTGTCCAGCGCCGCGATCGCCGCCACACCGCGGGAGGTGCAGTCGCGGGCCGGCGCCGTGATCGGGTCGGCGGCCGCGCTCGCCGCAGCCGGGGCCCCTGCCGCCGCCGCGGCCCTGGTGACCGAAGTGGGCTCCTGGGCCCCGGCGTTGCTGAGTACCGCCGTCGTGGTCGTGCTCGCCGGATACACCCATGTCGCCGCCCGCGGGACGCTCAGCGCGGCCCCGGCCGACGCGGCCCGACCTGATCGCGTGACCGGGCCCTCGGGGGAGAGGGAGCGGCAGCCATGACCGATCCGTACCAGGTGTTCCGCGGCTCACTGCCGGACGTCTGCTCGAGTGACCCGACACGCATGGTGTTCGCCGGTGACGCCGAGGGCCGCTGCGAGGTGTTCACCTGGGACGCCGCCGCCCGAAGGGCCCGCCAGGTCACCGACCGCGCCGAAGGGACGGCGCACTGCGCGATCGACGCCGACGCCTACGTGTGGTGGTTCGAGGACGACGCCGAGGGCAGCGGCCGTTGGTGGTTCCGGGCGTTCGACGACGGACCGCGGCTCCCCGGCCTGCCCGGAGCGCCCGCCGGGCAGCCGCGCGGTCTGGCCGTCGCACCGGACGGGACGGTCGCCGCGGCCGTCGCCGGCTCCGATGCCACGACCCTTCTGGTCGGCCGTCGCGGGCGCGCGGCACGCACCGTGCTGCGCACGCCCACCCCGTTCCGGCTCGCCGGCATCAGCGCGGACGGCGACCTGCTGGCCGTCGCGACCGCGCCCGGGGACGACGCGGCGGTCACCGTCCTGACCACACACGGCGAGACGGTGGCGGTGCTGCCCGCGTCACCCTGCCCCGAGGACGCGCCCGGACACGCCGAGGAGCGGGGCCCGGCGGAGCGCCTGTGGTGTCTGGGCTTCTCCCCGCGGCCGGGAGACCGGGACCTGCTGCTCGTGAGGGAGCGCGGACACCGCTACTTCCTGGCGACCTGGACGCCCACGACCGGGCTGACCACCCACCCGTGGTGTTCCTTCGACACCGAGATCACCGCCCGCTGGTTTCCCGACGGCCGTGCGGTCCTGGTCCGTCAGGAACGGCACGGCCGCTCCCTGCTGCACCGCGTCGAGCCGCGCACCCGTCGCCGTACCCTCGTCCCCACACCCGCGGGCAGTCTGCTCGACGCGGCACCTCGCCCCGGCGGAGCCCTGCACTACGTCTGGACCGACACCGCGCACTCGCCCGTGCCCCGCGCCACCGACGCGACCCCGCTGCCACCGGCCGGCCCCGCGACCGTGGTGCCCGGCCGCCACACCGACCTGTGGACACCGGTCTCCGACGGCCGTGTCCACGCCCTGCTCAGCCTGCCCGAGCGGCACGCGGCCGTCCCGCCGCCGGCGGTCTTCCTCGTGCACGGCGGACCGGCCGACCACGACCGGGACGCCTACGACGCCACCGTGCACTCCCTCGTCGCCTCCGGCTACGCCGTGGTGCGCGTCAACTACCGCGGTTCCACCGGATACGGACCGAACTGGCGACAGGAGTTCACGGACGGCGTCGGGCACACCCAGGTCCGGGATCTCGCCGCCGTCCGCGCCGAGCTCGTACGGCGCCGGCAGATCTCGGGCGACGCCACCGCGCTGTGGGGCGTGTCGTGGGGCGCCTATCTGGTCCTGCTCGCCCTCGGCACCCGCCCCGGGCTCTGGCGGGCCGGCGTCGCCGTCAAGCCCGTCGCGGACTGGGTCGCCGCCCATCGCTCGACCACACCCGCGCTGCGCGCCCTGGACGTACGGCTGTTCGGCGGCACTCCCGACGAGATGCCCGAACGCTACGCGCGGAGCTCCCCCCTCACCTATGCGGCCGAGGTCGCCGCGCCGCTGCTCGTGGTCGGCGCGACGAAGGACACCAAGTGTCCGCCCGGACAGATCCGCACCTACCTCGAAGCCCTGGAGCGGGCGGGGGTACCGCACGAGGCGATGTGGCTGGACACCGGCCACGACGGCTACGACGGCGCCGCGCACGTGTCCGTACTGCGCCGGTCCCTGCGCTTCCTGCACGCCCACCTGCCCGCCACGCACCGGGCGGCCGGTCCACAGCGTCCCCCGGCACGGATCGGGGGATCCCGGTCCCACTGACGCACCAGTGGGACCGGGCCATGCACGGCACCACCCACCGAAGGAGGAACCACCATGCAGAAGGACATCATCCACAACGACCCGCTCGCGGGCGACGAGGAGAACCGCAAGCCGGGCATCGGCATCACGATCACCATCCCGTTCCGCAACGCCGACGAGGGCGGCGACGACGAGGAGTGACCCACCGCCCGGCCGGTCCGTGGTCCGCCACGGGCCGGCCGGGCTCCCTTCCCCTGTCCCGCGCCCTCACAAGGAGTCGTCCGTGCGCGTCCTACTGGTCAACATGCCCTGGTCGCCCATCGACCTGCCCTCCCTGGCCCTCGGCATCCTCAAACGCAGCGTCGACGAGCGGGTCCCCGGCGCGACCTGTGAAGTGCTGCACGCCAACCTGGAGTTCACGGACTGGATCACCAGCCGCACCGAATTCTCCGCCGAGGACTACGAGTACTACGCACTGTCCTCCTACTTCCTCGGCTGCGGCGACTGGGTCTTCTCCTCGGCGCTGTACGACGACCCGGGCTGGAAGGACGAGGAGTTCACCCGCGTCATGGAGGGCAAGCTGCGCAAGTCCCGGATGCGGATGACCCGTCGACTCCACGAACAGGTGCCCGAGTTCGTCGCCGAGATCGCCCGCCGCATTGTCGAGGCCGAGCCCGATGTCGTCGGCTTCACCTCCACGTTCCAGCAGAACACCGCGGCCCTGGCCGCGGCCCGTCAGGTCAAGAAGCTCGCCCCGCACATCGTCACGGTCATGGGCGGCGCCAACTGCGACGCGGAACAGGGTGCTTCGGTCCACCGCAACTTCCCGTTCGTCGACTACGTCGTGCGCGGCGAGGGCGAACGGGCCTTTCCCGAACTGCTGACGGCACTTCAGGACGAGAAGCCCGACCCGGCCGTCGTCTCGGGCCTGTGCCATCGGGTCGCCGACGGCACATCCGTCGCCAACCCGATGCCGAGCGGCCCGCTGCCGCCCGCCGCGATCCTTCCCCCGGACTACAGCGGCTACTTCGAACGCCTCGCGACGTCCGTGGCACGCAACTGGGTCGAACCCAAACTCGTGGTCGAGGGCGCCCGCGGCTGCTGGTGGGGCGAGAAGCACCACTGCACGTTCTGCGGACTCAACGGTTCCTTCATGGAGTTCCGCAGCAAGAGCCCGGACGTCTTCTACGAGGAGATCATGGACCTGGCGCGCATGCACCGCGTCCTGGACATGTACGTCGTCGACAACATCCTCGACATGGGCTATCTGAAGACCGTCCTGCCCCGCATCATCGACAGCGGCCACGACCTGCGCATGCACATCGAGATCAAGGCCAACATGCGCCGCTCGCAGCTCCAGGTCCTGGCCGACG
This sequence comes from Streptomyces sp. NPDC002935, assembly GCF_040611295.1. NCBI lineage: Bacteria > Bacillati > Actinomycetota > Actinomycetes > Kitasatosporales > Streptomycetaceae > Streptomyces > Streptomyces sp. NPDC002935. The sequence continues at coordinate 224,791 of NZ_JBEXNW010000011.1, read as the reverse complement.
CCGGTCTCATCTACGTCCAGCCGGGCATCGAGAGTCTCAACAGCCGTGTGCTCGACCTGATGGACAAGGGCGTCAGCGGCTGCCAGAACGTCCGGATGCTTCGCGACGCCGCCGAGACGGGGCTGTCCGTCTCATGGAACTACCTGCACGGATTCCCCGGCGAGACCGCGGAGGACTACGAGCCCGTCATACGTCAGCTCCCGGCCCTGGAACACCTCAACCCGCCCGTCGACCTGTCGGCCCGCATCGCCATCGAACGCTTCAGCCCCTACTTCAAACAGCCCGAACTCGGCTTCACCGGACTGCGCCCCGAGGAGCACTACCGCTTCACGTACGACCTGCCCGAAGCCGAACTGTACGACCTGGCCTACGTCTTCGAAGCGCCCGAGCGCGGCATCACCGAGGAGACGGTCGACCAGCTCAACGCCGGGATCGCCACGTGGAAGAAGCGCCATGTCGACGCGCGCCTGACCCATACCGATCTCGGTGACCGGATCGTGCTGGTCAGCCGACGGGAGGCCTTCGACTGGCGGACCCTGTGCCTCACCGACCCGTTCGAGATCGCCGCGTTCCGTCTGCTGGACCAGCCCCACACCGCTTCGGCGCTCCTGCGCAAGCTGAACGACGGCGCGACTGGCTTCCCGGAGCCCTCCCCGGCGAACGTCCAGCGCCTGCTGGCCTCCTGGGTCGAGCGGGGCCTGGTGTTCACGGACGCTGGGCAGTACGTCCACCTCGCGCCGGCCTCCGTCAACCAGGACCTGCTCCGGCTGGACTACATGGCGCACACGCACCGGCGCCCGCGCTCCGAGCCGGCCGACACCACGACCCCGGCTCAGCCGGACCGCTCGACGCCGACGCCGGCCCCCGCCCTTTCCTGACGGCCGGCGACGCAAGCACACCACCGCCGACCGGCATACGACGACCCGACGGAGACCGCACACGATGACGACGCAGACCGCACCGAACCCGGCCGTGCGGGCATGGCGCGACCATGACGCCGAGGCCCGCCTGCTTCCCGGCATGTCCTTCGGGCGCATCCCGATCCCGGCCGGGGCCGCCGACGCCGACCGCCTCTGGGAGATGGGCGTACGGCTCGTCGAACTGGAGGAGCCGGTCGATCTGGCCGCCGAGGGCGACACCGCGCGGCGGCGGGCCGTGGACCTGCTCTGCCTGATCCGCGACCTGACCGCCCGGGCCGTCCAGGTCGACTGGGACCTGAGGCTTCCCGCGGACGGCGACGCCGAGCGGTGGAAGCTGCTCTCCCATCTGCACCCGCCCCGCGGCATCGCCGGTCTCACCGACGGCGACGAGGCACTCCACGCCTGGCGGACCCGTCACTACCTGTGCAAGCTGGTGTGGCGTCAGGGCCCCGGGTTCGTACAGATCCGCGACCGCCGCTGGGGCGACCTGCGCCGCTTCACCGCCGACGAGCCGCACTACAGGGACGCCATCGCCCTCCTGGACCGCGGCACACCCCGCACCGCCGTGCCCGCCGACGTCCTCGCCGACTTCACCGGAGAACACCTGGTCCTGCACGTGGGTGAACTGGCGTGGTGGCTCCCGTACCGCGTCACCCGATGGCTGCAGGAGGCGATGGCGGTCTGAGGGGGTTGGCACGAGGCCGGAACGAAGCCCGTCGGCCCACCGGGACGATGTCCGTCGCCCCGTTCACGTGGGCCGGAGGCTCGTCGGGGTGGTGCTTGCGGTGGTGGTGGGCTGCGGGGCAGGGTGCGGGGTGTGCCTACCTTGCTGATCGTGCATCACACGCCCTCGCCCAACTGCCAGGCCTTGTTCGAAGCCGTGCTCTCCGGCGCGACGGCGCCCGAGATCGAGGGTGTCCGGGTGGTGAGGCGGGCGGCGCTCGACGCGACGGCTTCGGATGTGCTCGCGGCCGACGGCTATGTGCTCGGCACCCCGGCGAACCTCGGCTACATGTCGGGCGCGCTGAAGCATTTCTTCGACCAGGTCTACTACCCGTGCCTGGACACGACGGGCGGGCGCCCCTTCGGCTACTACGTGCACGGCGGAAACGACGTCACGGGAGCGGTGCGCGGCATCGAGTCGATCACGACAGGGCTCGGCTGGCGGCGTGCGGCCGAGGCGGTGAAGGTGACCGGTGAGCCGGGCAAGGCCGACATCGAAGACTGCTGGGAGCTCGGCGCGACCCTCGCCGCCCAACTGATGGACTGATCCCGGGTGTGTTGCGGCGGCCGTGTCCAGGCTGCCGCTACCCGGCGCCGCTACCCGGCGGCGGTCGGGGCGAACGTGCGGGCGAGATGGGCCGTCAGTTGCGCCGCCGTAGGCGGGGACAGACGCGCGCTGACATACCCGTCCGGCCGGACCAGGAAGGCCGTCGTCCCGTCGGAGAGCGCGTAGAGACGGGCGAACTCGCCGAGGGCGTCGACGTACGCCGGTGGGCCGGAGGCCTCCGGAGCGGTACCGGCGGGCAGGATCACGCAGGTGTCGACCCGTCCCTGGGAGAACTGGCCCGCCTCGTCGGCGAGTTGCTCGGCGCGGTCTCCGTCTCCGTACAGCAGCAGCACATGTCCGCGGTCACGCAGAAGGTCGTACAGGCGCAGGGGAAACGCGGCGATGTGCGCCGTGAGTCCGTTGCAGTCCGGTGCCCGGTCGCCCGGCTGGGGTCCGGGTCCCTCGGACGCCGGGTCCACGAGTGGGCTGCCGCGGTAGCCGACGAGGAGTTGGGCCTCACGCAGCATCATGGTCCGCGGATCGGTCCGGTCGGCCTGAATGCCCTGCGTGGCGTGCCGGACCGTACGGTCGACGACCTCCTCACCGACCGGCCGCCGCTCGGCGTCGTAACTCGCCGCCAGGTCGGGGTGCGCGCCGCCCTCGATGGCGAGGGCGAGTTTCCACGCCAGGTTCCAGGCGTCCTGGATACCGGTGTTCATGCCCTGGGCTCCGGTCGGGGGATGGATGTGCGCCGCGTCCCCGGCGACGAAGACACGGCCGTCGCCGTACCGGTCGACGATCCGGTGGCTGATGCGGAACACCGAGGACCAGCGCAGGGCCGAGGCGGTCGTGGGCTGCGGAGACAGCCGGTCCAGCACGGCCTGGATGTCGGAGAGCGCGGGCGCGTCGCCGCTCTCCAGGCCGTGGGCGACCCCGTCGGCGGGCTCGGCCGGTCCGTCCTGCCGCCCGGCCGCGGAGAGTTCGGGCGGGACCATCATCGACATGCGGTACCGTCCCCGGCCGGGCAGCGGGATGCACACCAGCGCGTCGTCCACGTCGCCGTCGGCGTTGCGGTGCAGGGAGCGGACGCCGTACCCCGGCGGCAGGTCCCAGTCGACCTCCACGTCACCGAGCATGTACTCCTCCGGGAACGCGCTGCCCTCGAAGCTGAGACCCAACTGCTTGCGCACCACGCTGTGCGCGCCGTCGCAGCCCACCAAGTACCGTGCCCTGACCTCCTCCTCGGCCCCGGACGCCGACCGCAGGGCGACCGTCACACCGTCGGTGTCCTGGCGGAACGAGACCAGTTCGGTGCCCCGCTCGATCCTTGTCCCGAACCGCGCGAGGAACGCGTCGAGGATGCGTTCCGTCTCGTACTGCGGCAAGGCGGCGAAACCGTACGGCACTTCGGGCGGCAGGACGAGGTCGATCCGGGCCTGTTCGACACCGTTGACGTACGCCAGCTGTCCGTACATCGGGACCGCCGCCTCCAGGGCCGTGCGGGCGAGCCCCATACGGTCCCAGATCTCCAGGGTACGTGGCTGGATGCCCACGGCCTTCGCGTACGGGAGCCGTGCCGGAAGCCGGTCGACGATACGGCAGCGCACCCCGTGTCTGCGCAGCTCCGCGGCCGCTGTGAGTCCCACCGGGCCGCCGCCCGCGACGACGACGTCGGTTCCGTACGTGTGCGCCACGGGAGCCTCCCTGCGTACGCCCCCTGCGTCGAGTCGATCTCCCTCCATCGTGGCCCCCGGGCGACCGGCCTCGCTACTCGATCACCCGCGTGAGGAGCCCGTACGGCACCGGGCGGCGACGGCACACCGCATGCGAACAGGGCAGGTGGAAGCCACGATGGTTCGTGAGGGGAGGGGCACCGAGCCTCACCCTGTACCCCCTACCGGAGGTGCGCGGTGGCAGGCACGGAACCGGGCAGCCGAACGGGCAACATCTTCTTCGAGTTCGCGCCGTGGATCATCTACGACGTCGTGGCCGCCCCAGCACCTGGAAGCACGCGGCGCCGGCGGCCCTGCCGGCGTCGCTCCGCACGTCACCCCATCTCCCCTTGTTCCGCGCGAGGTCGGTTCAGCGTTGTGCGGGAGGCGGCGATCCGTCGGCGTGGAGCCGGGGGTGGCCGTTCACGGGACGGTGGGGGAGGGTGAGGTGGTGGGAGGCGGTGCGTTCGATGACCAGGAAGGCGGCGTCGTCGCCGGGTTGGTCGCCCACGTGCCGGACCAGGTCGTCGTGGATCCGGCGCAGCAGGGCGTCGGGGCCGGAGGCGGTAAAGGTGGCGACGCGCTCGGCGAGGGGGTAGAAGGCACCCGCCGGGGAGCGGGCCTCGATCACGCCATCGGTGTACAGCAGCAGGAAGTCGCCGGCTTCGAAGGCGAACGGGTCGGTGCGGTGGCTCTCCGCGGGCAGCTCGCACATGCCCAGCGGGGGCACGGGGTGCCGAGCGTGCAGGACGGTGACCTCGTGATCGCGCAGGAGCAGGGGCGGCGGATGGCCGCAGTGGATCATTTCGACCTGCCCGCCGTCGTCGGGGATGTCGAGAACGAGTGCCGTGATGAAGTGTTCGCCCGGGTCGTGCTCGGTGTCGGCCACCTCGTCCAGGTCCCGGCACACGCTCACCTCCAGGGCCGCCGTCAGCTCCGGCAGGGTGGCGTACCGGTGGGCACCTTCGCGGAATGCGCCCAGCAGGACCGACGCCTCACCGATGGCGGCCAGCCCCTTGCCCCGGACGTCGCCGATGATGACGCGGGTGGACGAGTCGGCGGAGCGGGTGACCGCGAACAGGTCGCCGCCGATCTGGGTGTCGTCCTCGGCGGCCAGATACAGCCAGGCCACCCGCAGCGGACCGATCCGGCGTGGTGGTGGCCGCAGCAGAACCCGCTGCGCGGTCTCGGCGACCGATCGTGCCCGCACCAGCTCGCGGGCGCGCCGTTCTCGTACATGGCACACGAACACCACCAGTGCGGAGAGCACCACCAGGGCGATCAGCTGGGCGATGTGGTTGGTGGTGCCGATTCCGCCGTGGAGTATGGCGATGACCACCTGGGCGGCCACGGCCAGGAGCCCGACCAGAGCGGTCAGCATGGGGCCCGCGAGCGAGGCGGTGAGGGTCGGCGCGATGACCAGCAACGGGCCCAGGTGCACGTCGGCGGGGGAGCGGACGTCCACCACGGTGATCACGACGATCAACGCGAGCGGGACCGCCACCAGACCGCGGCTCGACGGTTGCTCCACGAGACGGTCCATTGACATGCGCCGGTTGCCCACATGCCCCATTTTGTACCTATTTCTGCGGCTGCGGGTCTCTCCACGCGACACCTGCTGCCGACGAGTCCGACGCGAGCGCCGGTTCTCGTCGGCGCCCTCGGAGGCCCCGGGGCGGGTCTGTCAGCCCGGGATGCCGTTTCCGCGACGGGTGGACATCAGTTCCACAGCGGGTAGCTGACGGTGTGCGCGTATCCCTGCGGCCGGTCGTTGGTGTACACCAACGTCATCTGGGAGTAGTGCTGCACCTGCGGCTTCTTCTTCCACGGCTCCGGGTGGTCCAGCAGGACGATGACCCGGTACGAGTGGAACTTGCCCGCCGCGCAGTACGGCTTGCAGTCGTTCACCATGTTGACGCCCTCGGCCACCGCGGAGTGCTGGTTCCAGTGCGACCAGTGGAGTGAGACGAGGCGGCTGTTGCCGTCACCGCAGGCCAGGATGAAGTTGGCGGGCCGTACTTCCGGGTGCCAGAAGCAGTCGACGAGAACGGGGGTTCCCTGTCGTTGCTTCGCGGCGTGTGACGCTGTGGGGGCGGCGGACGCGGTTCCCACGACGGCGGCGAGTGACGCGGCCGCGCAGAGGGTGATCGCTGTTCTGACTGAGTTTCTGCGCATATCAGCTCCGTGCGGGACGCTCTGCCATTCGGTCACCAGCGTTTCGTCTCTGCCTCGACGCTACGACCCTGATCGGTGATGTTCCACTCATACGGATTAACGACACCATTTCGTGAGAAGTACCGATGAGCGGAGCACGCCGAACCACTCGGCTGCCCGGTGCCGCCCTAGAATTCGTCCGTGATGATTAAAGCCGGGCAGCAGCGTGGGCGCAGGCCGGGAAGCCCGGACACCCGAGCCGCGATCCTGGACGTCGCGCGCCGCCGCTTTCTCGAGGACGGCTATCACGCGGTGACCCTGCGGTCCATCGCCGGCGAGGCCGAGGTCGATCTCGCTCTGATCAGCTACTACTTCGGTTCCAAGAAAGGCCTGTTCGGTGCCGCTCTGGCGCTGGGCGCGAACCCGGCCGAAGTCCTCGCGCGGGTCGTGGAGGAAGGGGACCTCAACACGTTCCCCGAACGGGTCGTCCGTCAGGTCCTCGCCGTCTGGGACGATCCCGTGACCGGCCCGCCCCTGCTCGCGATGCTGAAGAGCGCGATCGACGACGACCCCGTCGGCGAACTCGTCAAAGAGGCGGTCGAGCGCGAGATCGTGGACCGGATCGCGACTCTCGTGCCGGGACGGAACGCGCGGCAACGCGCCGGCTCGTTCACCACGGTGATCGCCGGACTGATCGCCACCCGCTATCTGCTGCGCCTGGAGCCGATCGTTTCCATGACGGCCGACGAGGTGGTGCGTTTCGTAAGCCCGCAGTTGAGGCAGGCGCTGCGCGGCCCCGCACGCTCGGCGCCGCACGCCCGGCCCGTGGGGCGACCGGCGCCGCGCCTCTGATCTGCCGGCCGCGTTCCTTCGTAGGCGTCCAGGCCCCGACGCCCCGACGGCCGGCGTCTCGTACGGTGCGAGACGCCGGCCCGGAACTCTCAGAGGTACGAGGGCTGCTTCTCCGCGCGGACCGGCCGCGGGACGTCCTGGTCGTCCGCGTACTGCTCCGGCCGCGGAGCGGAACGGAGCAGCAGGGCGACAGCGACGGCGGCGAGGACGGCGGCCGCAGCGGCTCCCAGGAGTGCGAGGTGCATGCCGTCGACGAAGGCGGTCGTCGCCCGGTCGGAGACCGGGCCGCCGATGGCGTGGGCGGCGGCCAGGGAGGAGCGCGCCGCGTCCGCCACCCGGTCCGGCAGGCCGGAGAGGCTCAGGTGATCGCGGTAGGCGGCACTGAGCAGGCTGCCGAGGACGGCGATCCCGAGGGCGCCGCCCAGCTCACGCGCCAGGTCGTTCATGGCGGAGCCGACGTTCTGCAGCGAGCGCGGCAGGGCGTCCGTGATGGACGTCGTGGCCGGTGTCATGGCCAGACCCATCCCCGCGCCCAGGGGCACGAGACCGGTGGCGATGAGCCAGTACGGGCTGGACGCGTCGAGCCGTGAGAGGAGCCCCATGCCCGCGGCGACGCCCACCAGACCGATGACCCAGGGTCCTCGCATGCCGAACCTGGCCACCAGACGCGGGGTGGCACGGGAGAGCGGCACCATGGTCACGGCCATGGGCAGCATGGCGGTGGCCGCCATCAAGGCGCTGTCGCCACGCACCAGTTGCAGGTACTGCATCATCACGAAGATGAACCCGAAGAAGACGAAGAACTGAAGCATGATCGACAGCGAGCCCGCGGCGAAGTGGCGGTTGCGGAACAGCCGGGGGTCCAGCAGCGGGTTCTCGCGGCGCAGCTCGAAGAGGACGAATCCGGTCAGCACCGCCAGGCCCAGTCCGATGCCCGCGAGCGTGACCGGGTCGGCCCATCCTCGGGTCGGCGCCTCGATGACCGAGTAGACGAGCGCGACCAGGCCCACCACGGAGAGGAGAGCGCCTCCGACGTCGAGCCGGGGCTGCTGCGGTTCCGCGGACTCGGGCACGAACAGCAGCGTGCCGACCAGGGCGACCAGGGCCAGGACGACGTTCAGCAGGAACACCGAGCGCCACGACCAGCCCTCCAGCAGTGCTCCGGTGGCGAACAGGCCCACCAGAGCGCTGGCTCCGGCGACCGCGGCCCAGACACTGACCGCCCGCGCCCGCTGCGCGCGCGGGAACGTGCTGGTGATCGTCGACAGGGTGGCGGGCATGACCAGCGCCGCACCCACGCCGAGGACGCCCCGCAGGGCGATGAGTGTCGAGGGTTCGGTCGTCAGCGCGGCGGCGGCCGATCCGGCACCGAAGATCGCCAGTCCCGCGAGCAGGGCCCGCCTGCGGCCGAAACGGTCACCCAGGGCGCCGGCCGGCAGCAGCAGCGACGCGAAGACGAGACTGTAGGAGTCGATGATCCAGGACAGCTGTGTCTGCGTCGCGTGCGTCTCGCGAGCGAGATCGGGCAGCGCCACATTGAGCGACGCCATGGCGGCGACCACCGTGCCGAGGGCGACGCAGGTGACCACCAGGATCAGATGGGGGCGTGCGGCCGGTACGGAACCGGTGGCAGGGGCGCGTGTGGAGGGCATAGTGCTCTGTCCTTCGTCCGAGCGGTCCGGGGGGATCCCGGTGCCTGGTCCCAGAGTCGGGAGTGCGGAATGCGATTTCCACGTTGATGAATTAGGGACCTCGTCCGTCGGCCGGAGACGAGGGGCCGCGCGCTGTCGCCGCCCCTCGTCGCCGAGTGAGGGAAAAGTGCCGGTCAGCGGACCGGACTGCCCGATGCGGCGGCCCGCCGCGGACGAGCGCAGTCACGTCCCTGTCTCCGGATCGGTGCACGAGGCCGGCCCCTGTTGAATTTCTCGACCCGGTCGTACGGCGAGGCGGACGAGGCTCTCCGATGGTCCCCGACCGGACCCCTCGCCCGTCCGTGAGGCCGACGCTGTGCCGTCCGGCCGGGCGCCCCGCCCGGCCGGGTGGCATCCAAATCCCCTGACCCGCGGGGACGCGGGCGCGTTCAGGTGCTGACGGTCCCGGCTACTGGCGAGCGGTCCACGCTCCCGCGCCGGTCGACGGTGCTCTGGGCGGCTAAGGCCCCGGCGCGATCGTCGGCCGAGTCGGGTCGGCAAGCGTGGCTGCCGTCCCGACTCCCATCGGTCGTGCCGCTGATCAGGCGCCGCGGGTTTCCTCCGACTTGATCCGACGGACAGCCCTAGCGGTCGGTGGGGCGCGTCCGTAGATCCGTGACGTGCCGGCGGACCAATTCCCATGCCGCGGCCGGAAGTCGGCTCAGGGCGCCGTTCCGCAGGGTGTGGAGACCCTGTTCGGTGTCGGGGTGGCACACGGTGCTGTCGCTGAGCACCTCGCCGTCGTCGCGGACGGCGACGCGCAGGCGATGCTGTCCGGCGTCGGCGGTGTGCAGGGCGGCGGCGACGACGAGAGGCGGTGGCCCACCCGCCTCGCCCGCGGCCTTGTGGTAAACACTGGCGACCGGCGCGCTCCAACGGAGACTCAGCAGCAGATGACGCTTGGCCAGGACCTCGGCCAGGTCGGTCTCGTAGATGCCGTCGGGTTCCAGGATCACCGCACGGGCGTCCAGTACGAGTGCCGCGGGCAGCAGACAACGCAGTGTGCTGCCGACGAGATTGCCGCCGACGGTGGCCGTCCGGCGCACGGCTCCGGTCCCCACGGTGGCGGCCGCCCGGCGCAGCACCTCCGGCACGCGGTCGTCGATACGGTTCAGCACCACGGCCGCGCCCAGGGCCTCACGCCCGATCGCGTTGGCCTCCGGGAGGTTGCGCAGCGACATGGCGTGGTCGGGGAAGCCGTCCCGTTGCCAGGCGGCCCACACCAGTGTGGCGCCGCCTATCGGCACCGCCCCCTCGGTCATGCACTCCTGTGCTTCGGACACGGACGTGGGGAGACGCAACAGCACGGCAGCCGACCTGCTTTCCTGGTGACTTGGCGGCGGGGTACGCGGTGTCTGGGCCAAAAGACCGTCGACAGGCGCATTTTCGCCGTACGGACGGGGGCGCGTACAGGGCACACTGCTTCGATCGGTGCGCCCCGCTCGCGGATGCGCACACGATGAGGTCATGCGTCGGGCCCCGCGCCTGTTGTCCGCACTCACCGAACGGCGGCCGCGCGGCTCTTCCCTGCCGGGAGTGACGGCTTGCCCGGGACGACTCCCAACTGCCTTCGTGACGGCCGGAGTAGGCCGCCCAGCGCCCCTCGTGCCGGACCAGGGTGACGCGGCGCCCGAAGCAACTGGTCATCCAGGAATCGGTAAGGGTGTCGTCGACGGGACCGCGCGCGAGGGCAGGTCCAGGGCGTAGAACGGCTCGTCGAGCAGCAGCAGGGCCGGTTCGGCCCCGGCGGTTGACCTGTCGACAGCACCAGCTCCAGGACCGGCCGCACCCGGGACGGCTGCCAGGCCGGCCGGTGCGGCGGCCTCAGCTGGAGGATGACCGCCACCAGGATCGCGGCGGTCACCTCCCAGCGCGGCTCACCGTGCGTCACCCGCCGTCCGGCGGGCGCCACTTCGCGCTCGCCGGACTCCAGGAGCCGGTCGATCCTGACCGGTCGGCCCTCGGTATCGGTCGCATCGTCGTTCAGGGACGTGTTTGTCGCGCGTCACATGTTGATCAAGTGACGCCCCGGCTCGGCTACCTCGGCGGATGCCAGGCACTGTTGGTCTGACCAGCAGGGACGCTGTTGTCATCTGTCGTTGTTGGCCGTTGTTGGGCTTCCTCGGACGGCCCATGGACGGCCCAGTTCTCGTGCGTCTCCGTGGGGCGGCGTTAAGTGAGCCCAGCAGATTTACAGCGGGCTCAGTCTCCGCACCCCTGCCTGCGGCTCTCTGTCTTCAGTCCAGCGCTGGGGGACGTCCGGGGGGAATCAGCCGCAGCATGAGGTGTGCCGCCATCGCCCCGAATGCCTAACCTCGGGCTTTCGCGCGGCTCGGTGTCCAGTACGTGATCATGTCAACAGAAGGGCCCCTCTGACCAGCGAAAATGAGGATGTCGAGGTCCTTGTTCCCGCGCCATCCGGAGGCACTTCCCAGGTGAAGAAGCGCACAGGCTGAGAATGCCGCACGGCCATGCGCGCCATACGCTCGGCATATGTCCGATTTCATCGCCGCCGGCGCCTCAGCCGACGACCTTCCCGCACCGGCCGAGGGTCTGCTGCTCACGCACTTCCTCACGGTTGGCGACGTCCCTCGCTCGCGGGCGTTCTATGCCGATGTGCTGGGCGGGCAGGTGGTGCTGGAGGAGAACCCCTGCATCATCAAGGTCGCCAACAGCTGGATCATCATGAACCCCGGCGGCGGGCCCACCGATGACAAACCCGACGTCGTCCTGCGCCCGCCGGAGGACCGCCACACCGTCTCCAGCTTCCTGAACGTACGGGTGGCGGACATCCACGGCTTCTACGCGGCAGCCCGCGCCAAGGGAGCCGAGTTCCTCACCGCGCCCATCGACCGGCGCGCCGAGCTGCGCTGCTACATGCGCGACCCGGATGGCTACCTCATCGAGGTCGGCCAGTCCACGGGCCTGCTCAAGGGCATCCTGGCGCGCACCAATACCGAAGCCTGACCACTGCACTGCGCTGCACTGCTGACTGAATTCGTCAGATGCGACGGACCGGGTCCGTGATTCCGCCGGGGCACGCAAGCGCCGCGATGTCCCATCCGGCGCGTCCGGCCCCGGCCTGGTAGGCGCTTTCGTAGAAGGCGAGCACGGCGGCGCGTGGATCGGCCTCGGTGCGGGCCGCGTCGTAGCGCAGCACGGCCAGGTGGCTGTCGCCCTTCGCCACCCATTGCGCGGACGCCGGGCTGAGCGGCGCTTCGGCCAGGCCGGCGGGCTCGGGCGCGGTGTACGAGTAGAAGGCGGGCTCGGCGAAGGTGTCGTCGCCGAACCAGAAGCCGAAGCTGATCACTTCCGAGGAGTACGCCTCCCGGGTGACCGGGTCGACCTGCTCGGGCTGGTCGACCCGGCGTCCGGAGAACCGGCTGTGGGCGATGTCGAAGGTGTGCCAGAAGTGGTGCACCGGGCTGGCCTTCCCCGAGAAGCCTGCCGCGAACTCCTCCAGCACGGACGCCACCTGGCTCAGCACCCGCCAGTAGCGGTTTGCGGCCACCGGGTCGTAGGTCGCGTGCTCGGTGTCCTCGGCGAACGGCCGGTCGGTGTCGGGCAGATCGAAGGGCCTGGGAATAGCCATGTCCACCCGGACGCCCAGCGCGGCCAGAGCGGCCAGGGTCTGGTCGTAGAAGGATGCGACGGACTGGCCCGGAAGCGGAAAGGACCGCTCTTCGCCGTCCAGCGTCATGACGGCGAGCCGGTGGTCGACGAAGTCGAAGTCGATCGTGAAGATCGGATTCCCGTCGGCCTGACTCATCGGACGGGTGGTGATGCCGTGCCCAGTGACATGGAAGGGGACGTTCCACCAGTGGTTGCGCCGGGCGCTCGCGGCCAAGCGGATCTTGCCGACGATCTGCGCGAAGCGGTGCAGCGTCTCCTTGGTGTCCTGCCACTCCGCCAGCGGCACCGGCGGGAACAGATCCATCGCCTGCCCCTTCCCGCCCGGCGCTCACGCGGCGGCCGGGCAGTCTCATCATGACCCCGCAGGGGACGTCCGGCACGCTGCCGAGGGAGCGGTTCAAGCCGAGTACCTCGGTCACTCCGACCCGGGATTCACGCTCCGGACGTACACGCACCTCATGCCGAACAGCCAGGACCGTGCTCGCAAGGCCATCGACGCGGCGTTCGGCTCGCAGGGCGCGAAGGCTGGTTCCGGCGAACCCCAGTCCGGCGGCCTGAGCGGCGGCTTGGCGTAAGTCCTCGACAGCGTCCGCGGTGCAGGGCCCGAAACAGGCCGTCGGCCGTCCTCCTCCAGCGAAGGAAGAGCGCGGCCGACGGCCCACGGACGGCCCAGGAGAGTGGAATCCCGGTCTGACCTGGGGCGGTATCACATGTTGATCATGTGGCCGGCCAGTCCGTGGATGGCCTCCTTTACCGCCTCGCCGAGGGTCGGATGTCCGTGCACGTTGCGTGCGACCTCGTGGACCGTCAGATCCCACTGCTGGGCGAGCGTCAACTCCGGTAGCAGCTCGGTGACTTCGGGGCCGATCAGATGGGCGCCGAGGAGTTCGCCGTATCGCGCGTCGCTGAGGATCTTGACGAAACCCGCGGTCTCACCCAGGCCGTGGGCCTTGCCGTTGGCGGTGAAGGGGAATTTCGCCACCTGGACGTCGAAGCCCTTCTCCCGGGCCTGTGCCTCGGTCCAGCCGAAGCTGGCGATCTGCGGCTGGCAGTAGGTCGCCCGCGGGATCATGACGTAGTCGAGTTCCATCGTCTCCGCGTCGGCGATCGTCTCGGCCGCCACGATGCCCATCGACTCGGCCGCGTGGGCGAGCATCAGCTTCGCCGTGACGTCGCCGATGGCGTAGATGTTCGGCACGCTCGTACGACAGCGGGCGTCGATGTCGATCGCCCCGCGGTCGGTGAGCTTCACCCCGGTGTTCTCCAGGCCGTAGCCCTGCACCCGCGGCTGGAACCCGATCGCCTGCAGTACCTTGCCGGCCTCCAGCGTCTGCCGCTGGCCGCCCGTGGTCACCATGACCTTGACCGCGTCCCCGGAGTCGTCGATCGCCTCGACGCGGGTCGACGTCAGCACATTGACGCCGAGCCGCTTGTAACGGCGGGCCAGCTCCGCGGAGACCTCCTCGTCCTCCAACGGGACGATCCGGTCGAGGAATTCGACGAGGGTGACCTGGACGCCGTAGTTGTGGAGAATGTAGGCGAACTCGACGCCGATGGCACCCGCACCCGCGATGATGATGCTGTCCGGGAGCGTGTCCGACAGGATCTGCTCCTCGTACGTCACCACGCGCTCGCTCAGTGAGGTGCCGGGGAGCAGCTTGGTGGTGGCGCCGGCGGCGATGATGCAGTGGCCGAAGGTGACCGTTTCCGCGCCGCCGTCGGACAGGGCGATCTGGAGGGTGTTGTCGTCGCGGAAGGTGCCGCGGCCGGTGTACTGGGTGATCTTGTTCTTCTTCATCAGGTAGTGGACGCCCTTGACCCGTCCGTCCGCCACCTTGCGACTGCGGGTGAAGGCGGCGCCGTAGTCGAAGGTCACCTCACCGTTCACCTGGATGCCGAAGGTCTTGGCCTCCTGGGTGAAGATGTGGGCGAGCTCTGCGTTGCGCAGCAGCGCCTTCGACGGGATGCACCCCACGTTCAGGCACACACCGCCCCAGTACTTCTCCTCGACGATCGCCGTGCTGAGTCCGAGCTGGGCCGCTCGGATCGCCGCGACATATCCACCCGGGCCGGCGCCCAGGACCACCACGTCAAAGTGTGCGCTCATGGCGGCCAGCCTAGAACGCCACGCCGCCGGATCGCCGATCCTGCAGGTCCGCCGGGCCGTGGCCCGGAGTTGGCGAGGGCCCGTTGTCGCAGGGGGGGGTCCGGGCCGGCCCGTGCGGGCCGACCCGGACGTCGGGCGTCAGACGAGGTCGAACCGGTCGAGGTTCATGACCTTGTCCCAGGCGGCGACGAAGTCCTTCACGAACTTCGCCTGCGCGTCATCGCTCGCGTAGACCTCCGCGAGCGCGCGCAGCTCGGAGTTCGAGCCGAAGACGAGGTCGGCACGCGTGCCGGTCCACTTGACGTCGCCGGTGGCGTCGTCGCGGCCCTCGAAGGTGTTCGCGTCCTCGGACGTCGCCTTCCACGTCGTGCCCAGGTCGAGCAGGTTGACGAAGAAGTCGTTGGTCAGCTTCCCGGGGGTCCCGGTGAGGACACCGTGCGAGGACTGCTGGTGGTTCGCGCCCAGGACGCGCAGACCGCCGACGAGGACCGTCAGCTCCGGAGCGCTCAGGGTCAGCAGGTTGGCCCGGTCGAGCAGCAGGTACTCGGCCGGCAGCCGGGTGCCCTTCCCGAGGTAGTTGCGGAAGCCGTCCGCGTTCGGCTCCAGCGCGGCGAAGGACTCCGCGTCGGTGTGCTCGTCGCTCGCGTCGACGCGGCCCGGGGCGAAGGGCACCTGGACGTCGTGACCGGCGTCCTTGGCGGCCTTCTCGACGGCGGCGACGCCGCCCAGCACGATCAGGTCGGCCAGGGAGACGTTCTTGTCACCGGAGTTGAACTCACGCTGGATGCCCTCCAGCGTGCGCAGCACCTCCGCCAGCTGGTCGGGGTCGTTGGCCTCCCAGCCGCGCTGCGGCTGCAGGCGGATGCGCGCGCCGTTGGCGCCGCCGCGCTTGTCGCTGCCGCGGAACGTCGACGCCGACGCCCACGCGGTGGAGACCAGCTGCGAGACGGTCAGGTCCGAGCCGAGGATCTTCGCCTTGAGGGCGGTGATGTCCTGGGCGTCGATGACCTCGCCCTCCGCCTCCGGCAGCGGGTCCTGCCACAGGAGGGTCTCCTGCGGGACCTCGGGGCCGAGGTAGAGCGACTTCGGGCCCATGTCGCGGTGGGTCAGCTTGTACCAGGCCCGCGCGAAGGCGTCCGCGAACTCCGCGGGGTTCTCGTGGAAGCGGCGGGAGATCGGCTCGTAGATCGGGTCGAGGCGCAGCGACAGGTCCGTCGTGAGCATCGAGGGAGCGATCTTCTTCGAGGGGTCGTGGGCGGCGGGGACGGTGCCCGCGCCCGCGCCGTCCTTCGGCTTCCACTGGTTGGCGCCCGCGGGGCTCTGGGTCAGCTCCCACTCGTAACCGAAGAGGTTGTCGAAGAAGCCGTTGCTCCACTGGGTGGGCGTGGTGGTCCAGGTGACCTCCAGGCCGGAGGTGATGGCGTCCGCGCCCTTGCCCGTGCCGTACGTGCTCTTCCAGCCCAGGCCCTGCGCCTCGATCGGGGCGGCCTCGGGGTCGTCGCCGACGCTCTCCGCCGGGCCCGCGCCGTGGGTCTTGCCGAAGGTGTGACCGCCCGCGATCAGGGCGACCGTCTCCTCGTCGTTCATCGCCATCCGGCGGAAGGTCTCACGGATGTCGCGGGCCGCGGCGATCGGGTCCGGGTTGCCGTTGGGGCCCTCCGGGTTGACGTAGATGAGGCCCATCTGCACGGCGCCGAGCGGGTTCTCCAGCTCGCGGTCGCCGGTGTAGCGCTCGTCGTCGAGCCAGGTGGTCTCGGGACCCCAGTACACGTCCTCCTCGGACTCCCAGACGTCCTCGCGGCCGCCGGCGAAGCCGAACGTGTCGAAGCCCATCTGCTCCAGGGCGACATTGCCGGCGAGGATCATGAGGTCGGCCCAGGAGAGGCTCTGGCCGTACTTCTTCTTGACGGGCCACAGCAGACGGCGGGCCTTGTCGAGGTTGCCGTTGTCCGGCCAGCTGTTGAGGGGGGCGAAGCGCTGCTGCCCGGCACCGGCGCCGCCGCGGCCGTCACTGATGCGGTAGGTACCCGCGCTGTGCCATGCCATACGGATCATGAAGGGGCCGTAGTTGCCGAAGTCGGCGGGCCACCAGTCCTGCGAGGTGGTGAGCACCTCGGCGATGTCCTGCTTCACGGCCGCCAGGTCGAGGGACTCGAAGGCCGCGGCGTAGTCGAAGCCCTCGCCGAGCGGGTTGGCCACGGCGGGGTTCTTGGCGAGGATCTTCAGGTTGAGCCGCTCCGGCCACCACTGGCGGTTCCCGCCGCCCTGGGTCGGGTGCGCGGCGCGACCGTGCGCGACCGGGCAGCCGCCTCCGGCCTCCGTTTTTGCGTCGGTGACGATCGCGTCATGGTTCTCAGACATGGGAATCCTTCCGGACGGGGCGGATCTCGGTGCTCAGAGACTGCGGGTGGGGGAACAGCCGGGGCGGGGGCCCCGACGGCCGGCCCAGGAACCATCGACGGTGTCGACGGGGAGGCCGTGGTCTTCGGACGGGAACGGGCAGAGGGCGCAGCCCACCGCACAGGCGAGCGCGGGGACGCGGTACACCGCTCGCGGCGGATCGGCTGGACCGGTCCGATACGGGGTACACATCCCGCCACAGTGCGTGGACGGAGGGCCGTGTGCGACGTGCGGGGAGGTACGGCGCCGGGTCGGCACACCCCGGTAGCGAGCGCGTCGTCGCCGAGGGGGCCCAGGGCTCCGGGAGGGTCCCGAGCAGCGTGTCATGGGCGGCCGTCACCCGCAGGCCGACGCCGCGTGAATCAACGGCGGTGGTCCCGACATCTCTGTCTCTCCTGCCCGTACTGGAGTCTTCCTGTCCCTTGGCCAGTGCCAAAACCGATCCTACAATGGACAGAGTCCAAGTCAAGAAGGACGCCAAACGCGTATCCGATCGGACCCAGGATGCACACCGATAAACTGCGGGTTCCCACTGATCCTGAAAAGGTGAACCGATATGAGTGACCTGCTGGAGCGACTGCGAGGACGTGGCTGGCGGATGACCTCCCAGCGGCGTGTCGTTGCGGAGGTCCTCGACGGCGAGCATGTGCATCTCACGGCCGACGAGGTGCACGCCCGCGCGGCGGAGCGGCTGCCCGAGATCTCCCGGGCGACCGTCTACAACGCCCTGGGGGAACTGGTCTCCCTCGGCGAGGTCATCGAGGTCTCCACCGACGGCCGCGCCAAGCGTTATGACCCCAACGCCCACCACCCGCACCAGCACCTGGTGTGCTCCAGCTGTGGCACCGTCCGTGACGTCCACCCGACCGGCAACCCACTGGCCGACCTTCCGGCCGCGGAACGATTCGGTTTCACCGTGGCGGCTGTCGAGGTCACCTATCGGGGGTTGTGCCCTTCGTGCGCCTGACGCCTGTCCGGGCCCTGCCCTGCGGCCGACGGACCGGTCCATGATCCGTCCGGCGGCGCCCGGCCCTGTGGTGCCCCGCCCGGCCGTGCATAGGCTTCCGCCGTGAACGACACCACACAGGGCGTACGGATCAGGCCGGGCGGACCGGCCGACGCAGCGGCCATTCTGGACATGCTCGACGCCGCGGTGGTCTGGATGAACGACCGCGGCAACACCGAGCAGTGGGGCACGACCCCGTATTCACAGACGTCGGGCGGGGTGGAGCGGGTCCATCGGTACACGACCGAGTACGCGCCCTACATCGCGGAGTCGGACGGAACACCCGTCGGAGCCATGGTGCTGGACTCCGGGCCCAGCACCCACATGCCGATCCAGTCGGCCGGGGAACCCGAGCGATACGTCCGGCTCCTGGTGTCCGACCGGCGGTACGCCGGTCGGGGCATCGGCGCGGACCTGCTGGTCCATGCCGCCGAGGAGACCCGGCGGGCCGGCATCGACCTGCTGAGAGTCGACTGCTGGGCGGGCGGCGGGGGCGAACTGGTCGCGTACTACGAGCGCAACGGATTCACACCGACCGACCCGTTCCTGTCCGGGACGTGGCCGGGCCAGGTGCTGGCCCGGCGGGTCGGCCGGCCGCGCGGGCCGAGCGATCAGGCGAGGTAGTCGGCGACCAGCGTGGTGAACTCCTCCGGCGCGGCGAGTCTGATCCCGAGGGTTTCCGCCTTGGCGCGCTTGGATCCCGCGCCCTCCCCGGCGACGACCAGGGTGGTCTTCTTCGACACGCTGGAGGAGGAACGCCCGCCGGCGCGTTCGATGAGCTCGTTCATCTGGTTGCGGCTGAGCTGCTCCAGGGCCCCGGTCATCGCACCGGTCACCACCACCGTCATCCCGGCCAGCGGCCCACCCGCCGTCTCGTCGCCCTCCGCGTCCGGGTCGGCCTCACCGGCCGGGGCGGGCGGTGTGGCGCCGGGCTCGGTCATGTTGACGCCGGCGGCGGCGAGTTTGTCGATGAGCGGGGCGAGTTCGGCCAGCTCGGCGACGATCGACGGGGCCTTCTCCGTGCCGATGCCCTCGACCAGCTGCAATGTTTCGGCATCCGCCGCGCGCACGAGCTCCATGGTGGCGAAGTACCGTGCGATGCGCCGGGACATGGAGCGGCCGGTGCCGCGGACGCCGAGCGCGCACAGCACCCGCGACAGCGGCTGGCCCTTGGCCGCCTCGATCGCCGCGAGGAGGTTGTCGGTGCTGGTCTCGCCCATGCGCTCCAGGGCGAGGAGCTGGTCGCGGGTGAGCGTGAAGACGTCGGCGAGATCGGCGACCAGGCCGGCCTCGACGAGCTGGACGACCCGCGTATGGCCGAGGCCCTCGATGTCGAGCTGGTCGCGGCCGGCGGCGTACGAGAGCGCGGCGACCAGATGGCAGTTGCGGCCCTGCTCGCAGCGCCAGCGCTGCTCACTGGTGTCGATGGCGGATCCGCAGTTCGGGCACGCCTCGGGGAACACGATGGGCTGTTCCTCGCCGGTGCGCAGATGGGCGACGGGCGCTTCGACGCGGGGGATGACGTCACCGGCGCGGTGGACCATCACATGGTCGCCCAGCCGCAGATCGCGACGTGTGATGTCCGCCGGGTTGTGGAGGGTGGCGTACGTGATGGTCGAGCCGTCGATCTCGACCGGCTCCAGCACGGCGCGCGGGGCGATGATGCCGGTACGGCCCACATTCCACTCCACCGCCAGCAGCCGGGTGATCTTCTCGACGGCCGGGAGCTTGTAGGCGATCGCCCAGCGTGGCGCGCGTGAACCGGACCCGGCGGCCCGCTGGTCGGCGGCCAGGTCGGCCTTGATGACGATCCCGTCGATCCCGAACGGCAACTCGGCGCGCAGTGCCCCGATCTCCTGGACGCGGGCCAGCACCTGCTCGGCGGACGCCGCCGTGATGCCGGGTACGGCGGTGCCGGCTGTGGTGTTCACGTCCAACTCGGCGGCCCGCGCCATGAGATCGCTGTGCGCGAGCTCGCCCAGGTCGGCGGCCGCGTCGGCCTCGGTGCCGGGCAGGGGCAGAAGGCCGTAGCCGAAGAAGGTCATCGGAACGGTGTAGGCACGGTCCTTGGCGCGCAGAGTGCCCGCCGCTGCGTTGCGCGGGTTCGCGAACGGCTGCCCGCCGTGCGCGGTGCGCACCTCGTTTGCGTGCTCGAACTGGGCCGTCGTCATGAGGACTTCGCCGCGCACCTCCACCGTGAGAGGCTCGGTGAGCTCCGCGGGAAGGCCCTCGATGGTCCCGATCGCGTGCGAGACGTCCTCACCGGCCGTCCCGTCCCCGCGGGTGACGAGCTGCGTCAGCCGGCCCTGGCTGTAGCGCGCGGCGATGGCCAGGCCGTCGAGCTTCGGCTCGACGCTGAAGTGCTCCACCTCGTGGCCGATCCGCCGGGCCAGCGACACCGTCCAGGCGGTGAACTCCTCGGGCGAGAACACATTGTCCAGACTCAGCATCGCCACCGTGTGGGGGACGTCCCCCTCGACGGCGCCGCCTGCGACCTTCCCGGTCGGCGAGTCCGGCAGCACCTGATCGGGATGGTCGGCCTCCCATGCGGCGATGCCGCGCACGAGCCGGTCGTAGGCGTCGTCGTCCAGCACGGACGTGCCGCCCTCGTAATAGGCGGCGGAAGCCTTCAACGCGTCCTCGACCGCCTGCGCGTAGGCGACGGCATCCACGATCACTGCAACTGGTGTTGTCATACCCCTCATCCTGCCTCCCACCACTGACAACGCCCTCCCGCAGCGTGGCGGGACCCCCGCCCGGAAGCGGACGGACGTGGCGTACGCCGGACGGGTCGCGGGCGCGACGCTCGACGTCTCCTGCGACGACGGCCGCCACTGGCGTCCGGTCCGTGCGGACCGTACGGCCACGGGCCACCGGACCGCCCGATTCGACGCCCCGTACAGCGGATTCGTGTCTCTTGAGGCACGTACTTGGGACGATGCGGGCAACCGCGTCACGCAGGAGGTGACACGGGCCCCACGGCTTGAAGTAGACCTTGGCTCATCCGTGAGATCGGGCGGCCCCCGGGCTGTCACAGCCCCGGGCCCGCCCGTCGTCACCTGCGACTTCAAGGAGTGGCCCATGCTCGCCGCGCTCGGTCTCGGTCCGGCCGAGGAGGAGATCTACCGCCTCCCCGTGGCTCGTGGACGGGCCACCGTCCAGGAACTGGCCGCCGACGGTGGCCGCCCCGAGTCCGAGGTGCGTGAGGTCCTCACCGCTCTGGCCGGGCGCGGCATCGTCGTCACCCAGGCGATCGACGGCGCGGTCCCCCACTTCGTGGCAGCGCCCCCTGCGGTGGCGCTCGGCGGTGAACTGCGCAGGCGCCGCGACGAGTTGAGTGCGGCGGAGCACGCGGTGCTCGCCCTCGTGGAACAGCACCGCAGGGGTGGCGAGGGCGACGCGGTGGAGGTGATCAGGGACATCGACGCGGTGCGGCACCGGTTCAGACAGCTCCAGGAGTCCGCCCGGGACGAGGTGCGGTTTGATGATGGTGCCCGAGCTCTTCGTCGTCCCGCGCAGTGCCAACGCCGCGGAGCGGGCCGGAGTCCGCCGTGGCGTGCTCGACCGGACGATCCTGCACCGGGAGGCCTGACCGAGCCCGGAATGGTGGCCCAGGTCCTCGCCGACCTGGCGGCCGGACAGCGGATCGGGATCGCCGACGCCGTTCCGGTCAAACTCATCATCGCGGACCGTGAACTGGCGATGCTTCCCCTGTTCCGAGGCGGCAACACCGCGGCGGCCTCGGTGCTGGTGCACAACGGAGGGCTGCTGGAGGCGCTGGTCGCCTACTTCGAGCTGGCCTGGGAGCAGGCCTGTCCGTTGTCGCCCCGTGCGACGGGCGACGGCCTCGTCGAGGAACGCCCTGACGCCATAGACGAGTTCGACGCCCGGATGCTCGGCCTTGTCCTCGCGGGACTCACCGACCAGGCGGTCGGTGCCCGCCTCGGCGTCTCCCGCCGCACCGTGCAGCGGCGCATCGGTGAACTCATGGCCCGGGCAGGCGCGGAGAGCCGCATCCAGCTCGGCCGGCACGCAGCGCGCAAGGGCTGGGCCTGACGGGTCGCCTCGGGGTCACGCCGGGCGTCAGTGCCCCCGGACGGCGGGCGAGGAGCGCGCGGACCGGGTGACGACGAGGTCCGGTTCGCGCGGACCGGGCGGCAGGCCCGTGCCGAGGTCGGCCTGGCGCAGTTCGGCCAGCAACTCGGTCTGGCCGGAGAGCAGTTCGGTGAGAATGCGACGGGCGGCCCGCAGGAGTTCGGCGACATCGCCGCCGGCCAGCGCGTAACTGACGGTCGACCCCTCGCGGATGGACACCACGATTCCCGAGCGGCGCAGTACGGCCAGTTGCTGCGAGAGGTTGGAGGGTTCGATCTCGATCTCGCTGAGCAGGTCGCGCACCGAGACGGGACCGCTCTGCAGCAGTTCCAGGACCCGGATGCGCACAGGGTGTCCGAGCATGCGGAAGAACTCGGCCTTGGCCTGGTAGAGGGGGACCTGCCTGGTCAAATCGTTCGCTCCCTGCCGCCTGGGACGGGCTGTTTCTCCGGCTGGTGCGGTGACTGTCTGCGCGCCGCCGCGAGCGGTCCGTCGGGACCGATCCTCGCCGCTCCACCTCCGCACGCCCACGGGATTGACTTGATCTGGATGTACCTAAATGAAGAAGTCTTCAAGTCGTGGGCGTGCGGAAGGGCGGAGAAGGTGGCTGCCTATACCTCTAGCTCGGCCTCGATGCGGGCCAGCTGATGACGGGCCATGGCCAGGTTGGACGTCGCCTTGTTGAGCACGAGGTACAGGAACAGCCCGTTGCCGTCACGGCTCTTGAGCGGCCGGAGGAGGTGGTACTGGTCCGCGAGTGTGATCAGTACGTCTTCGATCTTGCTCTTGAGGCCGAGGTGCTCCATGGTCCGCACCTTGGCCCGGATCACGTCCGTGTTGCCCGCCGCGGCGACCGACAGGTTGAGTTCCTTGCTGCCCCCCAGCGTGCCCAGTGCCATGCCGCTCGTGTAATCGACGAGAGCGGCGCCCATCGCACCCTCGATGGATGTCATCGTCTCCTTGAGGGAGATCTCCACATTTGCCATACCGATGTCTCCTCCTGGTCACCGCGCGGGCGGAGGACTTCCGGCCCGGTCAGTGACCAGGACCCTACGGACCGTCCGCGGCAGGCAGCCGAGTTGTTTCGGGACTGGCGGAAGGAGCATCGAAATGCACGTCGGCACAGAATCTATTGATCACTGTTGTGCGTCCGGTGACCATGGATGCCGGAGATGGACGGGTGGACGGGTGGGTGGATCGGCGGGTGGACCGACGGTCCGGTGGCCGTGAGGCCGGCGGGAGCGGCTCACCCGTCGGCCGCAGTCACGAAGGCGCCGTGATTTTGGCGTAGTCCGCGAACCAGGCCAGCATCTCGGGGTGCGTGATCGATCCCTCGCTGCTGACGTCGGAGCTGCGCGCGCCCTGGAGGATGCGCTTGACCGGGACTTCGAGTCTCTTGCCGGTGAGGGTGCGCGGGACCGCGGGGACCGGCACGATGACGTCGGGCACATGGCGCGGGGACAGCCGGCTCCTGATGGCCGTGACGATCCGCCGGCGCAGGCCGTCGTCGAGCGCGGTGCCCTCGGCGGGCACGACGAACAGTGGCATGAAGTAGCCGCCGTCGGGCTGTTCCACGCCGATGACGAGGCTGTCGGCGATCTCGGGGAGCTGGTCGACGACGGCGTAGATGTCGGCGGAGCCCATGCGGACGCCCGAGCGGTTCAGGGTGGAGTCGGAGCGGCCCGCCACGACGACCGACAGATCGGTGTCGATCGTGACCCAGTCGCCGTGCCGCCAGATTCCGGGATAGGTGTCGAAGTAACTGGCCCGGTAGCGGGCGCCGTCGGGGTCGCCGACGAAGCGGAGCGGCATGGACGGCAGCGGTGCGGTCACCACCAACTCGCCCTGTTCACCCACCAGGGGACGCCCTTGGGGGTCCCAGGAGGCAAGGGCGACACCGAGCGAGGGGGCTTGGATACGGCCCACGCGGACGGGGAGCAGCGGGGTGCTTCCGGCGAGGACCGAGCAGACGTCCGTGCCACCGCAGATGGACTGGAGCCGCACGCCGGGCGTCAGCCGGTCGTGGACCCAGCGCCAGGTGCTGGGCGGCAGGGTCGACCCGGTCTGCAGGACGGTCCGCAGTTTGCCGAGTCCGAACATGTCCGCGGGACGCGAGTCCGCCTTCTCCCCGGCGGTGAGATACGCGGCACCCAGGCCGACCACGGTCGCGCCGGTCCACTCGGCGATCCGCCAGGCGCCGTCGATGTCGGGAAAGGTCGGGCTGCCGTCGTACAGGATGACGGTGCTGCCGTGCAGCAGCCCGCCGACCAGGAAGTTCCACACCATCCAGCTGGTGGACGTGAGGAAGAGATAGCGGTCGTCGGCGCGCAGATCGACGCCCAGTCCGAGTGCCTTGAGCAGCTCGACCACGATGCCGCCGTGCCCCTGGACGATTCCCTTCGGTATCCCCGTGGTCCCCGACGACCACAGGATCCACAACGGGTGGTCGAAGGGGACGTCCGCGAACTCCAGCGGCTCGTCGGCAGCCGGCAGCGCCGACCAGGTGTGCTGTTCGACGTCGGGCCGCCCCGACCACGGCTCGTTCGGGGCCGTGAAGAGGCTGTCGACGGCGAGGATGTGGCGGACGGTGGGCAGGCCGTCCGCGAGCTCGGCGACCTCCGGGCGCTTGTCGTAGGTCTTGCCGCCGTGGCGGTATCCGTCCGCGGCCACCAGGACGGTCGGCTGTGCCTGGCGGAGCCGGGCGAGCACGCTGGGCGTGCCGAAGTCGGGGGAGCAGCCCGTCCACACGGCGCCGACGGCGGCCGTGGCCAGCAGTGCCACCACGGTCTGGCGGAGGTTGGGGAGGTATCCGGCCACGCAGTCGCCGGGCTCCACGCCCATGCGGCGCAGGGCCGCCGCGACATCCGTGACCTGCCGGCGCAGCTCGTGCCAGGAGACGTCCTCGGGAGTGCCGCCCTCGGTCAGGCAGACGAGCGCGGGGCGGGCGTCCGTGGCCTGGGCGAAGCAGCGTTCGGCGAAGTTCAGCCGGGCACCGGGGAACCAGTCGGCTCCCGGCATCGACGCCTCGCCGAGCACCTTGTCGTAGTCGGTGACCGCGTCCAGCCCGTAGAACTCCCACACCGCCGACCAGAATCCAGCGAGGTCGGTGGAGCTCCACCGCCACAGCTCGGCGTAGTCGGAGAAGTGGAGTCCCCGTACTTCGCTCACCCAGTCCATGAAGCACGCGACGTTGGAGTCCTCCAACTCACGGCGACCGGGGGACCACAGCAGGTCGGTGTCGGTGTTCATCGGTTGCCTTTCTGGGCTGGACGCGGCGTTCAGCCGGTTTCTACTTCGCGGAGCAGTTCTTCCGCGCGCGGCCACGGGCCGTATCCGGACGCGGGGTTGAGATGGCCGACCTCGCCGAGGTCCACCGGACGGCCGCCCCAGTCGCGGGCCAGTTCAGTGACCCGCTCGACTGTGCCGAGGGGGTCGTTCGAGCTGACCGCGACGACGCTGGGGAAGGGCAGCGGCGTCCGCGGCACCGGTGTCCAGCCGTTCTCGCCGAGCACCTCGGGCCTCGGATAGCCCTCGGGCAGCGGAGTGTCGAAGTCCGGCGGTGTCACGAGCAGCGCTCCGCGCACCTGTGCCGTGCTTCCCTGGGCCCAGTGGACCGTGGTGATCACACCGGCGCTGTGCGCGACGAGGACGACGGGCCCCTCGATCTCCGACACCACCTTGTCGAGTGCCGCCACGCGGGCCTCGCGGCTCAGGGCGTCCTCGGTGAGCGGCGGGACCGTGCGGACGGTGCGCCCGGCCTCGGTCAGTTGGTCCGCCAGCAGGGTCTGCCAGTGCTCCGCGACATGATCGCGCAGTCCGGGGACGATCACGATCACCGGATCGGTGGTGGCGCTCATGCGGACACCACCGCGTCCTCCGGCTCCGCCGCCGGGACGGGGCTGCTCGTCAGGCGGCTCAGATCACGCTCGTAGAAGTGGCGGCCGATCAGGAAGGCGACGGTGGCGGCGACCGCCGTGAGCGGGATGACCCGAAGGGCGCCGAGCAGTCCCATGTGGTCGGCGAGAGCGCCGGTCACGGCGGGCCCGGGAGCCAGCCCGAGCAGGCTGTTGGCGAGCGTCAGGGTGGCGAAGGCCGTCGCGGATATGGACGCGGGGGTCAGGTTGGCCACCATGGCGGTCGCGGGACCGGCCGTGCCGGCCGACAGCAGGGCTCCGGCCGCCAGCGCCGCGAGCTGGAGGGGGCCTGTCGGCAGCTGGAACGCGATCATGAGCAGGACGAGGGAGCCGATGCTGCACGCGATGGCGACCGCCCATTTGCGGATGGGGAATGCCCGGCATATGCGGTCCGAGACGATGCCGCCGCCGATCATGCCGATGCCGATGACGAGGACGAAGATCCCGGCGGTCGCGCCCGCCTTGGCGGTGGGCATGTCGTAGTAGCGGTTGAAGTAGCTGGGCAGCCAGGCCATGAGGGAGGCGGCGATGAAGAGCTGGAGACCACTGCCGATGTACGCGCTGATCACCGAGACGGAGGAGAACAGCCGGGGCAGCAGCACGCGCAGCCGGCCGCGTGGTCCGGGATCGGCCTCGGTGCCGGTGGAACCGGCCTCCGGCGTGAGCTTCTTCTCCGTGACGACGAAGCCGTAGACCGCGGCCAGGACCAGACCGAAGATGCCCATGACGCCGAACGCCCAGCGCCAGCCGAGGTGTTGGGCGACGGCGCCGCCGATCGATATGCCCAGGACCGATCCGAAGGCGCCGCCCGCGATGAAGGCACCGGAGAGGGTGGCGCGCAGGCCGATCGGGAAGATGCTCAGGACGACGGCGATGCCGACGCTTCCGTACGCCGCCTCACCGATGCCGACGAAGAGCCGGCCGACGAACATCTGGTCGTAGCTCGCGGACACCGCGCAGCCGAGGGTCGCCACGCTCCACATCGTCGCGGCGAGCAGCAGGCTCTTGACCCGGCCCCAGCGGTCGGCCATCAGCGACATCGGGAAGGTGAGCAGGCCGACCATGAGGGCGACGACACCGCTGAGCGAGCCGAGCTTGGCGTCCGTGAGCAGCCACTCGCTCTTGAGCATGGGGAAGACGGCGTTGAGGACCTGCCGGGACATGTAGTCGGACAGCAGCAGGCCGAAACTGAGGGCGAAGACCACCCAGGCATAACGTCGGGTCACAGGCCATCCGGACGAGGCGGTCGTGTCCGTCTCGCGAATGGACCCAGCAGTGGTGTGCAACTCCATTGTCATCACCTCACGCGCTGTTGGAGGAAGGGGTCTAGAAGGGTCTGTCGCCGACGATTCCGGCGCGCTCCATCCGGCGGACGGCGGGCCAGTAATCCTGTACGGCGTAGTGCTGGGTGGAGCGGTTGTCCCAGATGGCGACACTGTTCGGGGTCCAGCGCCAGCGCACCTGGTACTCCGGGATCGCGGCCTGGCCGATCAGGTAGTTGAGCAGGAGGCTCGCGCCGGGGGCGAAGTCCTGCCCGAACCGGATGTTCTCGGGCGTGTGGTAGTTCACGAAGTGCGTCGTGAACGCGTTGACGAAGAGGATCTCCTCGCCGGTCTCCGGGTGGACGCGCACCACGGGGTGCTCCGCGTCCGGGTGCTGCGCCTTGAGGGCGTGCCGCTTCTCCTGCGGCATGACCGCGCCGAACGTGGCCTCGATGCTGTGCCGGGCCCGCAGTCCCCGGATGGTGGTCCGGATGTTCTCCGGCAGTCGGCGGT
The DNA here is from genome assembly GCF_040611295.1 of Streptomyces sp. NPDC002935. Lineage (NCBI taxonomy): Bacteria > Bacillati > Actinomycetota > Actinomycetes > Kitasatosporales > Streptomycetaceae > Streptomyces > Streptomyces sp. NPDC002935. The sequence goes on along the minus strand of NZ_JBEXNW010000011.1, from coordinate 197,262 downwards.
AGGCCTCGGCCATGTTGACCCAGATCGTGTCGCCGCCGACCGGGGGGCCCTCGATACACCGCAGTACGGCGCCCATGGACGGGTTCTCACGCCATGTGCCGTCGGTGTGCAGGGCGTTCTCGTAGTGCTCCGCCGGGCTGTCCAGATCCTTGTAGATCCGCACCAGGCCGGGGTGGTCGGGGTCGCTGCCGGCCACCGGGTGGTCCTCCAGCGCGCCGAACCGCTCGGCGAAGGCGACGTGTTCGGCACGCGTCATGTCCTGGTCCCGCAGGAACAGCACCTTGTACTGGAGCAGCAGCGCCCTGATCTCGTCGAACAGGTCGTCGTCGCGTGAGGCGTCGCCGAGGTTCACGCCGGAGAGTTCCGCGCCGATGCTGCAGGTCAGCGGTTCGACCCTGATCGAGCCGCGGGTGTGGGCGCGCACCGGCGCGCCCTCGGGGGGAGCGAGCGTGTGTTCCATGGTGCTTCCTCCTGGAGAGAGTGGAGTTGACCGCGGGGAGGGGTTGGCTCAGAGGACGAAGACGGACGATCCGGTGGTCTGCCCCGCCTCCAGTTCGCGGTGCGCCAGGACGGCGTCCTCGAGCGCGTACCGCTGGTTGACCTCGATGGTGATGCGGCCGGAGGTGACGTGGTCGAAGAGTTCGCCCGCGAGTTCCGCGCGTTCCGCGGGGTCCGCGATGTAGTCGGCGAGTGCCGGCCGGGTGACGAACAGGGAGCCCTGTACGGCGAGTTGCATGGCGTCGATGGGCGGGACGGGGCCGGAGGCGGTGCCGAAGCAGACCAGCAGGCCGCGGCGTCGCAGCGAGGCGAGCGAGGCGGCGTAGGTGGTCTTGCCGATGCTGTCGAAGGCCACCGGGACCCCGGCACCGTCGGTGAGTTCGCGTACCCGCTCGGCCACGTTCTCGGACCGGTAGTGGATGACGTGGTCGCAGCCGTGCGCGCGGGCCAGTTCGGCCTTCTCCTCGGTGGAGACGGTGCCGATGACGTTCAGACCGAGCAGCTTGGCCCACTGGCAGACGATGAGGCCGACGCCGCCCGCCGCCGCTGTCAGCAGGATCGTGTCACCCGCCTTGAGAGGGTGGATCCTGCGGAGCAGGTACGCGGAGGTCAGACCGCGCATGGTCATCGCCGCGGCGGTCTCGAAGGCGATGCCGTCCGGCAGCTTGATCAGCGAGTCGACGGGCATGACCCGCTCGGTGCTGTAGGCGCCGAGCGGACTGCCGGTGTACGTGACCCGGTCGCCCTCGGTGAACTGGGTGACACCCTCGCCCACCGCCTCGACCACGCCCGCGGCCTCGACGCCCAGCCCGGCGGGCAGCCGCGCGGGGTAGAGCCCGCTGCGGAAGTAGGTGTCGGCGAAATTGAGTCCGACGGCGTGGTGTCGGATCCGGACCTCGCCGGGACCGGGGTCGCCGACGACGACCTCCTCCCAGCGCAGTACCTCGGGACCGCCGGTCTCGTCGAATCGGATGGCGTGAGCCACAGGAGTGCTCCGTTGTTGGTGTCAGGTGAATGAGAAGGGGTGGGGTGGGGAGGGGCCGCCGGAGCCGGGGGGTCTGGCCCCGGCGGCCGCGTGGCGTGACGAGTCGAGCGGCGCCACGGTGGCCCCGGCCGCGTCCGGCCCGTCGCGCGGTGGCCGAGGGCCGGTGGTGCGGGGACGCGCGCGACGGTCGGTCTGGCCGGCACGGGCCCGTGCCACGGTCACCGTTCGATCGGGTGACCGGCGCATGGACCTGTGCTGCGGCCGGGGTGGCTGAGGGACGGTGGTCCTTGCCTGGCCGGGTGGGCGAGGACGGTGGTCCTTGCCCTGGCCCGGCGGGCCGCGATGCTGGGCCGTGCGGCAGCCGGGCGGACCGCACCGGCGGTCTCTGCCCGGCCGACGGCCCGGCGCGGCGGGTCCGCCGTGGGGTCAGGCGTCGCGCAGCATGAAGCCGCGGCGGCCGGGACGGCGGTTCGGCACCATTCCGAGCTGGGCCAGCGTCTCGTCGGCGTTCGCGTAGGTCTCGCCGAGCTTGTAGATCTTCCTGGCCTCGGCGCCGGTCGCGATGTCACGGCCGAGCGCCTCGGAGATCTGCACCATCTGCTCGACCTGCTCGACGCTGGACATGCGCTCGCCCTTGCGCCGCCACAGGTTGTCCTCGTTGCCCACCCGGACGTGCACGCCGAGCGCGATGCCGATCGCGTTCATGGGCGCCACGGCGCGCATGGAGCTCTCGATGGTCAGGACGGCACCGTCAGGGGCGCGACGGACGAACTCGATGAGGTCGGCCGGGTGGCGGCCGGCGAAGCCGCCGCCGATCGCCACGTAGTTGAGGATCAGCGGGCCCGTGTGGATACCGGCCCGGATGAGTCGCTCCACGGTTTCGAGCTGGGCCAGCGTGGCGAGCTGGAAGTGCGGCTGGATGCCGCTGGCGGCCAGACGCTTGAGGTGCTCCAGGTAGAAGTCCGGACCGGCCTCCAGGTACATGTCCCGGTACGCCTTGTAGTAGTCCGGCTTGGCGATCGAGGTGCCTTCCAGATCGTCGTCGGTCATGATCTCGACGATGTTCATCTGGCTGGTGTTGATCGCGATGGTGACCTGGTCGGGCTTCGGGTCCAGGTCGGCGAGCATGTGGCGGCTGTCGAAGTCGAGCCACCTGGCGTCCGCGCCCTCGCCCTCCGGGGCGAACGAGATGGACCCACCGATCTGCAGGACCATGTCCGGCACGGCCTCGCGCAGGCGCCCGATCAGTTCGTTGAACATGGAGAGCCGCTTGGAGCCCTTGCCGTCGAGCTCCCGCACGTGGATGTGCAGCACGGTGGCGCCGGCGTTGTAGCAGTCGACGGCCGCCTGTACGTGCTCGTCCATCGTCAGGGGAAGGTCGTCGGCGTCACCGGGAAGCCATTCCGGACCGTAGGGTGCGGCCTGGATGACGAGCTTTTCCTGGTTCTCGGGGAACAGTGAGTCGTCGTGGAAGTGCACGGTCCGTCTCCTTCGTCGGATCGGTGATCACTCGCCGGGGGCATCGCCGCGAACTGCGCGGGCCCGGGATGTCCGGCGGGGATCGATGCGGGTCACCGGTGGCAGCGGGCGCGAGGTGGCCCGCTGAGGTCGGCCGTTCCGGAGGGAGTGCCGGGGGAGTGGCACGGCTCCCTCCGGTGGCCGACCGCGTCTTCTGTGCGGTGGTGCAAAGGTAGGGCCGAGCTCATGGGCGTGCTTGCCGCCAGGGGACAGATGATTTGTCATTTGGGGACATCTGCGATGCGGTGCACCGTGAGGACGCTGGACGGCCCGTGCGGCCGTCCACCCCGTCGCGGCAGTCCCGGTCGGGGAGTCGCTACGGGGCCTGGCTGCCGCGCCACGCCCTCGGGCTGCATCCGAACTGTTCGCGGAACCAACGGGAGAACCCGCTCAGCGACGAGAACCCCAGCAGGTCGGAGATCTCCGTCAGGGAGCGCCGCGGGTTCGCGACGAACTGCTCCGCGAGGTGGCGGCGGGTGGCGTTGAGGAGCGAGGAGAACGTCTCGTCCGAGGCGGCCAGATGGCGGTGGACGGTGCGCCGGTCGACGCCCAGGCTGCGCGCGACCTGTTCGATCGAGCAGCGGCCGGTCGGCAGCAGTACCTCGATCAGCTCACGTACCCGGTCCGCGGCGGTGGTGTCCTTGGGGACGGCGATCGCGTCGAAGTACTGGCGGGCGTACTCGCGCAGCAGCGGGTCGGCCATGGCGTTCGGCGCGTCGAGGTCGTCGGCGTAGAACACGATGCCGTCGATCTCGCGCTCGAACTCCACGATGGGCCCGAACGTGCGCCAGTGCTGCGTGGAGTCCGCCGGCGCGGAATGGCGGAACCACACGGAGAGCGGCTGCCAGCCGGTGTGCAGGAAATCGCTCAGGATGCGGTGGTACGCCGCGACGGCCAGCTCCGTCGCCTGCCGGGACTCGACCACCTCGCCCAGCCGCAGATCCACCTTCAGCGTGGCCAGCCCGTCCCCCTCGGACAGCCGGGTGTGCAGCACCTCGTTGTACATGTACTGGTGGCGGATCAGCAGCTCCAGCGCGCTGCGTACGTCGGGCTCCTCGCGGACGACCAGACTGATGGGGCCGAGATTGGAGAAGCGCCGGAACTCCGCCAGCCGCACCCCGAAGTCCTCGTGACCGGACTCGGCCGCCGACAGTTCCAGCACCTCGACGGCCGCCGTGCCGGAGATCCACCGGTCCTGGACGGTGAGCGCGGCCGTGTCCAGACCCACCCGCTTCAGGAGCGCCTGCGGATCGATACCCAGGGAGCGGCACAGCTCGACGTAGCCGCTCAGGGCGGCGGTGCGGACCAGAGGTCTCATGGGCAACGCTCCAGGGATGTCCCGAAAAGCCAAGTCTCCTGTCCCGCCATGACAAGCGCGGCGGTGGTCGAGGAATCTAGCATGACGCCGTTCACCGGCCGGGCCCGCTCAGGGGACCACTCGCCGGCAGGTGAACACGCGACGGATCGGAGGCGAAGATGACCGGAACGACGGACGCGGACCAGGCGCGGCCCACGCCCCGCTCGGGCCCCTCGGTGTGGAAGGGCCGGGACCTGCGGCACCCCGAGGAGTGGCAGCTACGGCTCTCGGCGCCCCGGCTCGCCGAGATCGACACCGCCCTGCACGAGGTACGCAGACGGGGTCTCACCCTGCTGCGGCTGACAGCCGCCGACTTCCCGCTCCCCACTCTCGCCGGAGAGCTGGCCCGCCTCGCCGGGGTCCTCGAACACGGACGGGGGTTCGCGATCGTCCGGGGCATCCCCGTCGAGCGGCTCGGCGAGACGGCCGCGAGCACCGTTTTCTGGGGCCTCGGCCGGCACCTGGGGCATCCGGTCCCGCAGAACGCCGACGGACTCGTCCTCGGCCATGTCCGGGACACCGGGCGCAGCATGAGCGACCCCGCCACCCGCGGCTACCAGACGCGGGCGGCCCTGCCGTTCCACACCGACGGTGCCGATCTCCTCGCTCTGCTGCCGCTGCGGACGCCCCGCACCGGCGGACGCATCTCCCTGGTCAGCTCGGCCGCCGTCCACAACGCCGTGCTCGACCTGCGCCCCGATCTCGCCGAGCGCCTGTACCGCACGTACTGCTTCGACCGCCGAGACGAACACGCCCCCGAGGAGCCGCCCTATACGGCCGCCCCGCTGATTTCCCGCCACGACGGCCCCGACGGCGCACCGAGCATGCGGTACAACCGGTGCTATCTGGAATCCGCCCAACGCTTCCCGGAGGTACCCCGCCTGGAGCCGGCGGACCGGGAACTCTTCGATCTCATCGACTCCGTCGCTGCCTCCCCGGAGTACCGGCTCGACCTCGACCTCCGGGTCGGTGACCTGCTTCTTGTCAACACGCACCAGGTGATGCATGCCCGATCGGCGTTCGAGGACCATGAATCGCCGGAGCGCAAACGCCACTTGCTGCGCCTGTGGCTGGCCTTCCCCCAGGGACCCGGTAGCCAGGGCCCACCGCACTGGGTCACTCTTCGCGATGTGATCAGACCGCGCAGCACCGCCTCGCCCGGCGGGACGAACTCTAGGAGATACCCGGCATGACCAACCTCGTCACCCTCCTGGCCGCCTCCGCCGCGGCCCACGGCGACCGTGTCGCCGTCCGCCACGACGACAGCACGCTCACCTACGCCGAGCTGGACGACGCCAGCGCCCGGGTCGCCGCGCTCCTGCGGGACCGCGGCCTCGCGCCGGGCGACCGTGTCGCGCTGACCATGCCCAACGTCCCGCTGTTCCCGGTCCTCTACTACGGCATCCTGCGGGCCGGCGGAGTCGTCGTTCCGATGAATCCCCTGCTCAAGGCCCGCGAGGTCGCTTTCGCCCTGCGCGACTGCGGGGCCCGTATCGCCGTGGTGTTCCCGCTGTTCGCCGACGAGGTGACGAAGGCCGCCGCCGAGACCGGCACCGACTGCCTGGTGACCGAGCCCGAGGCCTTCGACGCCCTGCTGCGCGGCCAGGAACCCTTGACCGACACCCCCGACCGGACCGATGACGATCCCGCCCTGATCCTCTACACCTCGGGAACCACCGGAACGCCGAAGGGAGCCGAACTCACCCACCGGAACCTGACCACCAACACCCTCACCACGGCCGAGACCCTCCTTCAGGTCGGACCGGACGACGTTCTCTTCGGCGGCCTGCCGCTCTTCCACGCCTTCGGCCAGACCTGCGCGCTCAACACGGCCGTCGCCGCCGGCGCCACGCTGACCCTGCTGCCGCGGTTCGACCCGCAGCGCGCCCTGGAGATCATGGCCAGGGACGAGGTCACCGTGTTCCTGGGCGTGCCGACGATGTACGCGGCGCTGCTCCACGCCGAGCTTCCCGACGGCTTCGACACCGCCCGGCTGCGCCTGGCCGTCTCGGGCGGGGCCGCGCTCCCGGTCGAGGTGCTGCACGGCTTCGAGCGGCGCTTCGGCGCTCCCGTGCTGGAGGGATACGGACTCTCCGAGACGTCACCGGTCACCGCGTTCAACCACCCGGACCGCCCGCGCAAGGCGGGGTCGATCGGAGTGCCCATCCGCGGGGTCGAGATGCGGCTGGTCGGCGAGGACGGCGGCGTGGTCGCGCCCGGCGAGATCGGCGAGATCGCCATCCGCGGCGAGAACATCATGACCGGCTACTGGAACCGCCCCGAGGCCACCGCGGAGGCCATCCGCGACGGGTGGTTCCACAGCGGCGACCTGGCCCGCGTCGACGAGGACGGCTTCTACTTCATCGTCGACCGCAAGAAGGACATGATCATCCGCGGCGGCTACAACGTCTACCCGCGTGAGGTCGAAGAGGTGCTGTACGAGCACCCCGCCGTCGCCGAAGCCGCCGTCGTGGGCGTTCCGCACCCCCTGCACGGCGAGGAGATCGCGGCGGTGGTCACGCTGCGCCCCGGCGCGGAGGTCACGACCGAGGAGATCGTCGCCCATGTCAAGGAGCGGGTCGCGGCGTACAAGTACCCCCGCATCGTCACGATCGCGACCGAACTGCCCAAGGGGCCCACGGGCAAGATCCTCAAGCGCGAGATCGTGATCAGCACGCCGTGAACCGCTGAGGGGCGGGTCCGGTCTCCCCGCGGCGACGACTGCGGAGAGACCGGACCCGGACCCGGTCGATCAGGACGACGCCGTGCGCCCGGTTCGGGTTGGTCGTCGCCCGAAGCTCTCCCGAGTGACGGTGGCGGGAAGCCCCTGCCCCGTCACCGCTCGCGTCACCGCTCCCGCGGTCGCGGCCCCGCGAGGATCAGGCTTTCGACACCCTCGTACAGTCCCCGTTCCCGGTCCGCCGCGCGGCGTCCGGACAGCAGGCTGCCGAGCCAGCCGAAGGCGAAGCCCAGCGGGATGGACACCAGCCCCGTGGTGGTGAACGGGAACCAGTTGAAGTCGGCGGAGGGAAAGGCGGACGTGGGGGAGCCGGACACCAGCCTGGTGCCCGGCATCAGGATCAGGACGCTGAGAGTGCCGCCGATGAGCGTACTCATCAGACCGGCGCGCGTGTAGCGGCGCCAGAAGAGGCTGTAGACCAGAGCGGGGGCGATCGCCGAGGCGCCCACGCAGAAGGACAGCGTGGCGAGCGGCTGCAGACTGCGGTGCTGGACGAGGACCGCGAGGGCGATCACGGGGGCGCCGACGACCAGGGCCGAGCCACGCGCGAAGGCCGTCTCGCGCTGCGGCGACATGGCGGAGTCGCGGCCCGCGAAGACGTCGTGGGCCAGCGAGTTGGCGCAGGCCAGCGTCATTCCGGCGACCGAGGCGAGCAGCGTGAGGAAGATCGCCGTGGTGACCGTGGTGAACACGAGGGTCTCCGCCCGCGACGCCACCGGGCCGAACGCGGCTCGTGACCCCAGCAGGTAGGCCGTGTGCCCGCGAGGGTCGGCCTTGGCGATGTTGCCCCGGCCGATCATCGCCGTCGCGCCGATGCCGACGACGCCCGCCACCATCATGAACAACGCCACCGAGGACACCGCCCAGGACATCGAACGCCGCACCTGGCGGGCGCTGTTCGCGGTGAACATACGCATCGTCACGTGCGGCAGGCAGGCACCGCCCAGCACGATGGCGAACTGTGTACTGATCATGTCGAGCCGGGGGTGCGGGCCCCCGGCGAACTGAAGCCCGCCGTGCAGGAACCGGTCCGGTGCGCCACTGCGCTTGGCGGCCGCGGTGAACAGGGCCCCGGGGTCCCAGTGGAACCGGCTCAAGATGAGTACGGCGACGACGATTCCGGAGCCGAGGAGCACCACCATCTTCAGGAGCTGGATCAACGCGGTGCCCCGCATGCCGCCGATGGCCGCGTAGGTGATCATCAGGGCGCCGACCCCGACGATGCAGCCGGTCTTCATGGAGTCGTCGGAGAAGCCGAGGATGAAGGCCAGCAGCTGCCCGGTGCTGGCGAGTTGGACCAGCATCATCGGCACGAGCGCGGCGATGGTCACGCCGCACGCCGTGATCCGTACGGCGCGTCCGGGCATCCTGCGGGCCAGCACGTCACCCATCGTGAACTTGCCCGTGTTCCGCAGGGGTTCGGCCAGGAGGAACATCAGCACCAGCAGGGAGAGCAGGGTGCTGAGAGCCAGCACGACACCGTCGAAGCCGCACAGGGCGATCACGCCGCCGATGGTCAGCACGGTCGCGGCGGAGATGTAGTCCCCCGCGATGGCGAGTCCGTTGCGCAGCGGAGAGAGCGAGCGGTAGCCGGTGTAGAACTCGGCGAGATCGTCACTGTCGGGGCCGGTCAGCACACACAGCAGCAGCGTCACCGTGACGGCGACGGAGAAGGCGACGAGGGACCAGGACTGGGAGGAGCCGCCGAAGGCGTTCACCGCTCCCGCTCCCGCTCGCCGCCGGTCCAGGGGGTGCTCCGGTTCACGCGGCGGGCGAGCGGGTCGACGTAGCGGCGGGCGGTGCGCTCGTAGAGCAGAACGGCGAGCCAGGTGGCGGGGATCTGGGAGAGAGCGAGCACCAGGCCCGTCGACAGGCCTCCGGCGACGGGACGCTCCATGAAACCGGGGCAACCGGCGGAGAGGCCGAGGAAGAGAGTGAAGCAGCCGAGCACGGTGAACGTCGTCACACGCCGCTGTCGGCGGTAGGCGCGGCGCAGGATGCGCAGATCGCGATGGTGTCCGGTGTGTCCGTTCCAGGCGCGGGGTAAGGCCCCGCCGCGTAACGGTTCCCCGGTGGGGTCCGGGGCGTGGTGGGTGAAGGAGTCGTGCTGTCCGGGGAGCGGTCGCGCGGGGTGCGGAGCGGAGCTGTCGTACGACATGCCGGTCTCCTGGTGGGGTGCGGGCCCGGCGTACATGGACCGCGGGACGGTGGGGGCGGCTCGGGTCCTCGCACGCTATTCGGCCCTTCGGTCGATGCGAAGGTGTTTCCCTCAAGTACCTGGTCGGACCGCGTCCATGCCCCTGACCTCGCCTGTTGTCGGAGAAAGCGCAGGGGCGCACGCGCTCGGAGTGAGGGGTGGGGCACGGGTGTTCGAGACGTCCGTCCGCGGGGAATCGCCGACGGTTCCACCGCGCGGCGGACCGCCGAGGGTGTACGCGACCGGTGACGGGGCGTCGGAGAGCGGGTTCGGCGCAGTCCCCTCGCACGGGTCCCGCAGGGGGCGGCTGTCACGCCCGTGCGGGGTCAGGAGAAGTCGCCCAGTTCGTTCAGCGGTGTCCCGTGCGCCCAGCGTCGCAGACACGAACCGTCGATCAGGCGCACACCACCCTGCCGCCGTGCCCACTGGACGTCACGCCGGCTGAAGGCCCCGCGGTGCACCACGAGTCGAAGCGGGGGGCCGGAGCCGCCCGTACGTCCCGAGCGCGAGGGTGCGTCCTCGTCGGGCAGCGGTTCGGCCACGGGCCGGAAGGCAACCACCAGACGATGCCCGCGACCGTCCCGTGCGCGGAGGCGTACGCGTACGCCGTCCTCCGTTCTCCGTGGGGGGAGCACGCGCCAGCCGTCCCGGCGCAGCATCCGGGACACAGCCAGGGCCAGCCCCTGTGTGTCCAGTTCCGCGAGTTCCTCGGCGGTGTAGAAGCCGAGGCGCCGACGGGCCAGCGGACGGTGACGCCGCACCGCGGCCGGGGCGGCGACGGCCAGCAGAACCAGCGCGCCGAGGGGTACACCGATGCCGGCCACTCGGTAGCCGATGGCGAGTCCGGCGACGACGCCGCACAGGGTGACGACGACCATGGCGAGGGCGGGCAGCACCTCACGAAGTGCGGGCCCGTAGTGCCCTTCCGCGCGCAGCCGGCGGATGGCCCGCTGCCGTTGCGCGCGTCCTGACAAGCGTTTTCCGGGCGTTCGCCCCCTCCGCGTCACTCGGGCCAGCTCCCCCCAACCCTCGCGCACCTCGGCGTGTGCGGGTAGGAGCTACCCCTCGCGGGCGGGCCGGTCCCCTGGAGTCGGGATCCGGCCACGAATCCGGCTGAACTCTTTCCCGGCCCCGCGACGCGTGGGACAGGATCGGTTCCGGTGGCCGCGGAGTCCCGCGCCGTCGACCGCACGGCGAACCCGGCGCAGGCTTCGGCCCGACGGAGGCGGCGGGTGCACCGCCGCCTCCGTCAGCACTCGTCCGCCGGGTTGCCCCGGGCCGTCGGACCGCTCAGACGGTGCCGGAGTCGGAGATGACGATCTTCTTCGCCGTGGTGCCGGAACGGCTGCCGAGCGCCTCGATCGCCTTCACGACGTCCATGCCCTCGACGACCTCGCCGAAGACGACGTGCTTGTTGTCCAGCCAGTCGGTGACGATGGTGGTGATGAAGAACTGCGAGCCGTTGGTGTTCGGGCCCGCGTTGGCCATGGACAGCAGGCCCGGCTTGGTGTGCTTCAGCGTGAAGTTCTCATCGGCGAACTTCTCGCCGTAGATGCTCTTGCCGCCGGTGCCGTTCTGGTTCGTGAAGTCGCCGCCCTGGAGCATGAAGTCCGGGATGACCCGATGGAACGGCGAGCCCTTGTAACCGAAACCGTGTGCGCCGGTGGCGAGCTCACGGAAGTTCTGCGCGGTCTTCGGGACGACGTCGTCGTACAGCTTGAACTCGATGCGGCCCAGCGGCTCGCCGTTGGCGGTGACCTCGAAGTAGACGTTCTCGCTCATTGCTCTGCTCCTCTGAATGCGAATGGTCGCCCCCGAGCATAGAGAAGCTGAGGGGGTGGGCGCGTGACCGGGGGTGATCATTCGGTGTGTGGCCCGTGGTCGGGGAGCGATGGGCGGCGGGTGATCCGCGTTCCGGACATCACCGGATTTCCGCCGGCAGCCCGGTTCGCGAGTGCACAGGAGACCCAGCACGTCCAGCCCCTGACGTGATACGAGTCAGGGGCTGGACGGAACGGCTTTCGTTCACCGGCGCGATCGACGGGCCGGCCTCTTCATTCGACCTTCGCCCAGTCGAGTGTGCGCTCCACCGCCTTCTTCCAGTCCGCGTAGCCCTGTTGACGCTGGTCCTCGGACCACTGGGGCTCCCAGCGCTTGGACTCCTGCCAGTGGGTGCGCAGTTCGTCGGTGTCGCGCCAGAAGCCGGTGGCCAGACCTGCCGCGTAGCAGGCGCCGAGCGCGGTGGTCTCGGCGACGACGGGGCGGCTGACCGGGACACCGAGGACGTCGGCCTGGATCTGCATACACAGGTCGTTGGCGGTCACGCCGCCGTCGACCTTGAGCACGTCGAGATGGACTCCGGAGTCCTGCTCCATGGCCTCGACGACATCGCGGCTCTGGTAGCAGATGGCCTCCAGGGTCGCCCGGGCCAGGTGGGCGTTGCTGTTGTACCGGGCGAGGCCGACGATCGCGCCGCGGGCGTCGGAGCGCCAGTACGGGGCGAACAGGCCGGAGAACGCCGGGACGAAGTACATCCCGCCGTTGTCCTCCACGGTGCGGGCCAGCGTCTCGCTCTCGGCCGCGTTGATGATGATCTTCATCTGGTCGCGCAGCCACTGCACCGCGGATCCGGTGACCGCGATGGAGCCTTCCAGGGCGTAGACGGCAGGACTGTCGCCGAACTGGTAGGCCACGGTGGTCAGCAGGCCGTGCTGCGAACGGACCAGCTCCGTACCGGTGTTGAGGACCAGGAAGTTGCCGGTGCCGTAGGTGTTCTTGGCTTCGCCCGGTGCGTAGCAGACCTGTCCGACGGTGGCCGCCTGCTGGTCGCCGAGCACCCCGGTGATGGGGATGGGGGCGCGCAGGGGTCGGGAGGTGCGCGTCGTACCGTACGCCTCGCGGTGGGACGAGGGGTTGATGGTGGGCAGCATCGCCCGGGGGACACCGAAGAAGCCCAGCAGCTCGTCGTCCCAGTCCAGGGTCTCGAGGTTCATGAGCATGGTGCGGCTGGCGTTGGTCACGTCGGTGGCGTGGATGCCGCCGTCGGGGCCGCCGGTCAGGTTCCACAGGACCCAGGCGTCCGTGTTGCCGAAGAGGGCGTGTCCTTGCTCCGCCGCTTCGCGGACGCCGTCGACGTTCTCCAGGATCCACTGGATCTTGCCGCCGGAGAAGTACGTCGCCGGCGGCAGCCCCGCCTTGCGGCGGATGACGTCGCCCTGGCCGGAACGATCCAGGGCGGCGGCGATGGAGTCGGTCCGGGTGTCCTGCCAGACGATGGCGTTGTAGTACGGACGGCCGTTGCGCGGGTCCCACACGACGGTGGTCTCCCGCTGGTTGGTGATGCCGATCGCCGCCAGGTCCTCCGCGGTCAGGTTCTTGTGACGCAGGGCGTTCTGGATCACCGAGTTGGTGCGTTCCCAGATCTCCACCGGGTCGTGCTCGACCCACCCGGAGCGCGGAAGGATCTGGGCGTGTTCCATCTGATGCTTCGCCACCTCGTTGCCGGCGTGGTCGAAGATCATGAATCGGGTGCTGGTGGTCCCTTGGTCCACCGCGCCCACGAAGTCAGCCATGGGTTGCCGCCTTTGTCGGGGGTGTCAGGCCTTGGGAACGGGGATGCGTCCCGCGGGTTCGGGCTCTGCCGTCGGCAGGAACCGGCCGATGAAGAGCTTGTAGATGCCGGCGCCGAGCACACCGCCGATCAGCGGACCGATGATCGGCACCCAGAAGTAGAAGTTCCCGTACTGGTCTCTCCAAGCTCCTCCGTATCCCGTGAGGAAGCTCGCCAGTCGCGGACCGAAGTCACGGGCCGGGTTGATCGCGTAGCCCGCCAGGGTGCCCCACGCCATGCCGATGCCGACGACGACCAGGCCGATGATGAACGGGGCCAGGTTGGCGCCGGGAGGCGTGTTGAGCAGGTCCGTGATGGCCAGGATCAGCAGCAGCAGAAGAGCGGTGCCGATGATCTGGTCGCGGAACGCGGCCCACTCGTGGACCGGCAGGTTCGGATTGCCGTTGGCGGGCAGCGTGGAGAACACGCCCTGGGTCTTGATGGTGTGGCCGGGGTCGGCCTTCGCCAGCGCGTCCGTGTAGTTCCAGCGCACGATCAGCGCCGCCACGAAGGCGCCGAGCGTCTGGGCCACCACGTAGGGAGCCACCTTGCGCCACGGGAATCCCTTGAACGTGGCCAGCGCGAGGGTCACCGCGGGGTTGAGGTGCGCGCCGCTCAGCCGTGCCGCGACGTAGACACCCATGATCACGCCGATGCCCCATGCCCACGCGATGCTGTCGTGGTTTCCCAGACCGCCCGGTGGCGTTGTGAGTGCTCCGCCGGCGACCACCTGGGCCACCACGCCGCACCCGAAGAGGATCAGAACCATCGTGCCGAGGAATTCGGCGGACATTTCGCCGATCAGCCCCGACTTGAGCCGCTCAACCATGGAAGCCCGCTTCCCGCCGGTCCAGAACCGGCCGTCTACTGCCGCCTTAGCTTTTCCTTACATCAGCATAGGATGATCAAGGGATAAGCGCATTAAGAGCGAAATGTCACCTCAGGCCGGAACCGTCACGATGCCGAGAGGCTCACTGGTGGGCTGCCGGGATCCCCCCGCCGGCTCAGCCGTGATTCCTACGGCGCTGACGTCGTCCAGAGAGCCGCGGAGCAACCGCGCGTGCCCGCCGCCGGAACCGGGGAGAAGGCCCGCCGGGCGAAGGCCGCCCGTTTTCGCCGCGTACCAGAGCTCGTAGACCTGATCGTCGCCGAGGCGCGGAAGGTCCGTGGCGATGAAGGCCGCCCGGCCCTGGTCGCGGGAGGCGACCACGCTGATATCGGCTCCGTTGCTCAGCTTCTGCGTGCTGATCGTGGCGTCCCGGGCGGTGAGGACGTCGGTGAGAGCGGAGTCCTGTGCCTGCAGGCGGGCCACTTCGGTACGCGCATCGTCCGCCTGGGTGTGCTGCCACGTGGCGACGCCGCCGAGCGCGGCCGCGAGAGCGAGGCACGCGGCCAGGGCCAGGCGCAGTGCCCGCTGACGGACCGGAGTGCTCCGGGGGAGACGCTCCTGAAGCGTGTGGCCGATGCGGTCGAGGACGCGTCGGCGCAGCTCGGGGGAGGGGTCCGCGCCGTCCTGGGCCGAGGCGAGTCGCGCGGTGACCGCGGACAGTTCCGCGACCTCGTCCCGGCACGCGGCACAGCCGGCCAGATGGTTCTCGAACGCGGCTTCCTCGGCTGCCGGCAGAGCGTGCAGTACGTACGCGCCGACGGGCTGGTGCGGGTCTTCGGCGGCGGTCATGACCTGGCCTCCAGACATGTACGGAGCCGACGCAGCCCGGAGCGCATCCTGGACTTCACGGTCCCCGCCGGAGTGGCCAGGCAGGCGGCCACCTCCAGATAGGTCATGCCCTGGTAGTAGGCGAGCACCAGCGGAACGCGCTGATGCCGCTCCAGGGCGGCGAGACACCGCCGGACACGATGGTGGTCCTCGTGCCGCTCCACGGCCTCGGCCACCTCGTCGAAGGGCCTGTCCTCCGCGAGCAGCGCGCTGCGCCGTTCACGCGCCGTGCTGGCCTGGACGTGCCGGACCCGGTCCACGGCCCGTCGGTGCGCGAGGGCGAGTACCCAGGCCCTCGCGCCACCGAGTTCGGGGCGATAGCGGTCGGCGGTGCGCCAGATCTCCACCATCACGTCCTGCGTCACCTCCTCGGCCTGAGCCTCGTCCCGCAGCACACGACAGATCAGGCCCATGACCGGCCGCGCGAGAGCGTCGTAGACGTCGGCGAACGCGTCCTGGTCGCCCTCCGCGGCACGCTTGAGCCGGGCGTCCAGCCACGCCTCCGCAGAGGGGTGCCGTCGCGAACCGTGTCCGTCCTGGCCGGTCGTGGACATCGCTCACAGAATCCGTCCGTCGCTTCTCTTCCCGCCTGGCTCGACTCTCCGTCCCCGGCGCCTCCGCCGCAGCGCGAGGGGCCCGTTCGCAGACGGGGTGCGCCGTGGTCACCGCGCCGTGGCGGCCGCGCCGACCTGCGCCTTCTCCGTCCGGAGCCGCGCGGGGAACAGGCGTCGTCACCGTGTATTCGTAGCCGCCCCACCCCCGTATGAGCGGAGCGCGCCGTGATGTCGCCGCGCCCGGCCACGGGGCTCGGCGCGGGGGAGCGGGGCCGCGTCGGACGTCACGCGAGAACTCGTGCAGAAAATCATGGAGGTCTATCCTCATACGTACCTTTCATGGCTCCGAATACCTGGTGTTCCGCACCTCGTGAGCCTCAGGACGTACCGACGAATTCGGCGCGAACTCCCGTGACACGGGCTCCCGTTGTGCACGTCAATGACGTCTTCGAGGGAGGTGAGTCCGATGACCACACGCATCAGCGCCCGGCGCCTGCTGGCCGGTGCGGCCGCGACGGGTCTGCTGGCCGGCGGGGCCGCGCTGGGCATGTCCGGTGTCGCCGCGGCGGCCCCGGCGCCGGCGTCCGCGCCTTCGGTGGTGACCGGTGATCACCATGACCATCACGACCGCTGCGAGTGGAAGAAGGGCCACTGGGAGAAGAAGTGGGTGCCTGGACACTGGGAGAAGAGGTGGGTCCACCAGGACACCTGGCACCAGGGCTTCCGTGACAGCCATGGCAACTGGCACCACGGTCATCACAGCCACGACTGGAAGATGAAGTGGGTCTACGTTCCCGGCCACTGGGAACAGGTGTGGGTCAAGGGCCACTGGGTCTGCCACCACCGCTGAGTGCTCCGGTCGAGGAGTGCGGACCCGGCGCGGTCACTCCGCTCCCGGTCCGCACCCCGCTCCCGATCCGCACTCACCTCCCGGTCCGCACTCACCGAAACGCGGTTGGAGCGAGCCGATCCCGCTGGTTAGGCTCGCCCGATGACCACTCGCACTTTCCGCATCACCGTTCGCGGAGTCTTCGACGGACTCGGCGCCGACCAACGTGACGAACTGCTGGCCCGCGCGTCAGCGCATGACGTACTGCAGGCGGCCTTCACCCCGGAGGGGCATCTCAGCTACGACCTGGCCGCCCGGCCGGCCTTCACCTTCCGGTTCCTGGACTCGGGGGACGCGGAGGAGGACATCCTGGAGGCGGTCGAACGGGCCGAGACCGCTGCGACGGCCTGGCTGACGGAGCGCGGTTACGGCTTCAAGAGGCTCAGGTCCCAGGGCGAGGACCTCTCCCAGGCGCCCCTCGGCAAACGGCAACGGCGGGCCATCGCCCAGAACACCCCCTGACTCCCTCGCACCTCACGGGCGCCTCATGCTTTGGATATGCTTGAGTAGTCAAGGAGGTGTCAATGAGCAGAGGACTGGACGCGACACTGCGCCTGGTGAGGGCGCAGGCCGCCCTGGTGAAGTGGTTCGACGCGAGCCTCGGCGGACTGCACGGGGTGAGCCTGGCCGATTTCACGATGCTGCTGCGGCTGTCCCAGGCCCCGGGCGACCGCATGCGCCGGGTGGATCTGGCCGACGCGCTGGGGCTGACCGCCTCCGGGGTCACCCGGGGGCTCGTACCCCTGGAACGCATCGGCCTGGTCAGCCGGGACGCGGACGCCCGGGACGCCAGGGTGGCCTACGCGGCGCTGACCGAGACCGGCCGGGAGCGGCTGGCGGACATGCTCGTCACCGCCGAACACGTCGCCGAGGAGATCTTTGCCGAGCCGCCGTGGACCAAGGAGGAGACAGCCCAGCTCGCCGTCCTCCTCGGCCGCCTCGGCGGCACCGGCCTCGCCCGGCACGGGGCGGGCGGCTCCTGAGCCCTCCCGCCACCGGTGTCGAACGGGGCACCTGCGGGAGGCGAGGGGGCCGCCGGGAGGGCTCTGTGCGGCTGGATTCGTGTGACGCCTTGCCTGTCCCGTGACACCGGCGCACGCTGGGGGCATGGGAGCTCGCGACGGCCCGACGCTCATCACATCCGTTCAGCGGGCCTTCCGCCTGCTGGAGGCGGTGAGCGCGCACGAGAACGGCGCGCCCGCCAAACAGCTGGCACGTGAGACCGAGCTGCCTCTGGCCACCGCCTATCACCTGCTGCGGACCCTGGTCCACGACGGATACATACGCAAACTGGACGACGGCGGGTTCATCCTGGGCGACAAGATGCAGACGCTGCAGACCCAGGGCCGTGGTCAGGCGCTGCTCAGCCGCGTCCGCCCCACCCTCGCCGCCCTGCGTGACGAAATCGCGAGCGCCGCGTACCTCACCTTCTACGAGGACGGCGAGATCAGGGTCGCCGATATCGTCGACGGCCCCCGTGCGCCCCGGGTCGACCTCTGGGTGGGATTCGAGGACGCGGGCCACGCCACCGCGCTGGGCAAGGCCGTACTGCGAGAACTGGACGAGGACGCGCGCAACGACTACCTCGCCCGGCACACCCTCGCCGACCTCACACCGCGGACGATCACCAGCCGACCGGAACTGCTGCGGCGCCTGGCCTCGTCGCCCGTGGCCCCGGCCGTCACGGACCTGGAGGAGTACGCCCTCGGCACGGTCTGCGTCGCCGTACCCGTCTATAGCGGGGACATCCTCGGATCGCTCGGCGTCTCGCTCCCCGCCGAGCGGCTGCCCCGACTCGAGGCAGTCCTGACGCGGCTCATCCCTACCGCCAACCGGGTGACGAGGAGCCTGTCGCTCACTATCTGAAATTCCTGTGCTTGTGGCGCACGCCTCGAACGTCTTTCCTGTATTAATCGGACATGTCGGGGATGCACCCAGGTGAGGACTGCGGACGAACATGAGTCAGGCCCGAGAGCACGGCAGCGAGCACTGGCGGAACCGGACGTTCAGGAACCGAGGCGTCGGTTCCGGCACGGCGGGCCGCAAGCGCGCCGCCGCCCACCTCGCCTTCGGCACGCCCGTACTGCCCTTACTGGTCGTCGGAGCCATCGTGCTCATCGACCTGGCCGGCGGAGCGGGGGTGATCTGGCTGCCGCTGCTCGCCGCGGGCCCCGCGCTGGCGGCCACCACCAGCCGGCCGTACGGAGTTCTCTGCGTCGGCCTTCTGGCCGCCGCGCTGAGCGTGATGCTCGGAACCCGTGACGGCGTTCCGGGCGACGAGCTCGCCGCCGTCCTGTCCGCCCTCGCGGCCGTCACCCTGGCGAGCGGCCTCGCCAGCGCGCTGCGCTGGCGTCGGGAGCGGGTCCTCGCGGCTGTCCGCTCGGTCGCCGAGGCGGCCCAGCACGCCCTCCTCGCACCCATACCCTCGAGTGTCGGACCGTTCCAGGTCGCCGTCCGCTACAGCGCCGCCGCTGCCGAGGCCCGGATCGGCGGGGATCTCTACGCGCTGGTGCCCACGCCCTACGGCGTCCGAATGATCATCGGCGACGTCCGCGGCAAGGGGCTTCCCGCCGTGGGCACGGCCGCGCTCGTGCTCGGTGTCTTCCGCGAGGCCGCCTACGACGAGCCCGATCTCCTCACCGTCGTCGCCAGGATCGAGCGGAGCCTGGCGCGCAACCTGGGGTACGACGACTTCGTCACCGCGGTGGTCGCCGGTTACCCGGAGCCGGGCCGGCTGGAGGTCGTCAACTGCGGACACGCACCTCCGCTGCATGTGCGCGCTTCCGGGAGCGTCTCGTCGGTCGACCCCGTCAACCCCGCACCGCCTCTCGGGCTGCGAGCCCTCACGGGCGAGACCCCGAGCCTCCAGGTGCTGCCCCTGGCCGACGGCGATCAGCTCCTGCTCTACACCGACGGGGTCACCGAGGCCCGCGACCACGGGCGCGAGTTCTACCCCCTCGCCGAAGGGCTGGCCCGCCATGTGTCCGACGAGCCGGCGTCCACCCTCGCCGCGCTCGACGCCGAGCTCCAGTCCCACGTGGGCGGGCGACTGCACGACGACGCGGCCCTGCTCCTGCTGCGCAAGCCGACCGCTCCCGACCGGGCACGCGAGGTCGTCACGGGCCCTGGCTCCGTCACGGTCCCCTCCCCGCCCCGACCGCCTGCCACGGGTGCGGGGGCGGGCGCCGGGGTCGGCTGCGGCCAGGGCGGCGTGGAGTAGCACTCCGGAGGTGTCACCTCAGGTGCGTCTCTGCGCCTCTGCATCGATGCGCCCCTGCGCGCCTCTGACGACAAGCCCTCCGGAACGGATCAGTGCCGGGCGAACTGGACCCGGGTCGGTTGCACGGTGTCGGGTCGCAGCGCGATGCCACTGACGGTCAGGCGTTCTCCGTAGATGTCGGTGATCCTGATCGCGCCGCCGCATCCGCCGCCGTCCTCGGCGAGGAAGTAGTTGTAGTCGGTACGGGGCAGCTGTCGCCATCCGCCGCTGGTGCGCAGTTCGAGCCGGGCCACCGGATTCCGGTGGTCGATCACTTGGAGTGCGCACCACCATCGGCTGGAGCCGGTCTTGTACCGGACCGCGATCGTGTCGGAGGCGCTGGGGCTCAGCAGCTTCCACGTGATCGGGATCCGGCCGGCCGAGGGGTTCGCGAGTCGGGCGAACGCCTGTGCGCTGAGGTCGAGCTGCCCGGTGGCGCAGCCCACGGGGCATTCATTGGTGATCCGGACCGTGACGGTGGCGCCGTCGGCCGCGCGGACAAGGACGTACGCCCCGCACGCCTTGGACGTTTCGTAGTCGGTGTGATTCATCGCCGCGGTCATGAGCTCGTCGCTCGGGCCGTAGGAGCAGGCGCCGTCGCCGGTCCCGGCGTCGTACGTGGTGGCGACTCCCCGGTAGCTGACCGCGGGGCGGATCCGTCCCGCCAGTGACGCCGCCGCGGACGCGGTCCGGGAGGTGGCCGAGGCCGACGGCCGCGCCGGTGAGGTGGTGACACCGGCCGTCGCGGTCGGGGAAACCGTCGCGCTCGACGACCGTTTCGCCGTCGGGGACGCCGATCCGGCCGGAGCCCCCCGCGCGGGCGTCGCGGTCCCTCGGGAACCCGCGACGGTCGCGGCCGCGCCATGCCCGGCATCGGCCTTGCCGCCGGGGTGGAAGGCCACGGCCAAGCAGACGACGGCACCCGCCGCGATCAGTGCCACCGGGGTGCCGATCAACAGCCTGAGCCGGCGCCTGCGGCGTCGCGCGGCCTGCCTCGATGCGTTCATGCGCTTCCGTTCGGAGGATCGAGCCGATGGTGTGTCCATCAGTGGCCGCCGGAAGCGAAAAGGTTGCCGCCCGATTCCGGCCGCCGCCGGGCCGGGGGAGTTTCGCCGGAGGAAGCGCACAGCCCCGCGCCGACCGCTCATGAGCCGCCGGCGGCTCCTGTCTACTACGGAAGACGCGCCGTTGGGGTCACGTCGACCGTATGCGGCGGGCTTTCCGGCCCCAGGACAGGCCCGGCACCTCGATCCGGCGATGGGTCAGCACGGACAGCGGCACCAGCACGACGAAGAACGCCGCTTCGAGGACGAGGTTGTCCCGCCGCCACCGGCCGATCGTGCCGGCGCTCAACGCCAGCAGTACCGGATGCACCAGGTAGACCGAGTAACTGATCGTTCCCAGTCCGGTCAGCCCGCGCGGGAACCGTCGGCGGCGCAACGCCAGACCGGCACCGAACGTGACCACGGCCAGCAGGAAAGCCGTGATCCAGCCGCGCCGCGCGAAATGAGCTCCGTCGCCGTGCCCGTACGCACTCCCCACCGCGCACATCAGCACCACGACGGCCGTACAGGCCGCGCGCGGCCAGGTGCTCTCACCGCTTTCCGCGCGGTGGACGGCGGTGCCGAGGAACATCACGGAGAGGATCACCAGGCCCTCCCAGAGGGGAACTGTGCCGTTGAAGGGGACCAGTACCAGCGCCAGCACACCTCCCATCACGGCCCCGAACACACGAAGCACGGAGGACCCGGAACTCGCGCAGCAGACGGAGATCACCAGGGCCGTCGAGGCGATCGTGACCAGGGGGCCGACGCCGATCGCGCCGGACAGCGCGGAGGCCGGTGGCAGGGCCCCCGCCGCCACGCTCATGGCGGCCAGCACCCCCAGGACGACGGCGACGGTTGCCGACCGCCGGTGCAGACGGACCGTGAAGAGGGCGACGACCAGCAGGTAGAAGGCCATCTCGTACGACAGTGTCCACAGGACGAGGACGACACTGGGCGTTCCCAGCAGCTCCTGGAGCAAGGTGACATGGGCGACGGCCACGGTGGCGGTGCTCAGCCCGCCGAAGCGAGCGGGCATATCCGTGATGCCCAGCAGATCGAGAGCCAGGACCGAGCCGACGACGGCGGCCCACAGCGGGTAGACGCGGAACACCCGTCCGATCCAGAAGGACCGGACACAGCCCCGGCGTTCGAGCGACGCGGGGATGACGTAACCGCTCACGAGGAAGAACACCAGGACGCCGTACCGGCCGATGTTCACCAGGGGCATCAACTGCTCTCGGGACTCCGCCATGAAGGCGTACGACGAGTGGTCGAACGCCACGAGGAGCGCGGCGACACCGCGCAGCGCGTCCAGCCAGCCCAACCGCGACGGCACGGCGGACCCGCCGGACGCGGGTGGCTGTGCCGGTGCGGAGGGCCGTTGCTCCAGCGGTGGAGGAACGGGAAGTGCGGGTTCCATGGGCTTCCCTGCCTGGACCGAGTCCTGTGGGGTTGAGGGGTTCGTCGGGACGGCCGTGCGGCGGGCCTGCGGAGTTAGGCGGCCGGTCCGGCGACCCTTCCGTGTTCACCGCGAGAGGTCTTCGATCCCCCATCGAAGTGCGGACGCAGGGCGGCGCGGCACGGGACACGCCCTGATGAGGCGGCTTTCGCCGGGATTGACTACGCGCCGCTCAGCGGCTGCGCGCTGCCGAGGCGCCACCGTTTCCGCCAGGGCGAAGCCGACCGGGAGCGCGCCGCCTCCGGGCGTCCCCGATTCCGATGTACCGGTCCTTCGCGGTGAGGGTGACGCTGCCGTCAAGGCCAGTTCGGTACCCGACCGAGGAATCAGCCGTCGTACCGTGCCCGGGTGCCCACCGTGTTGCGCGCGTCGCCGGTGGTTCGGGGAAGGAGGAACGCGGCCGTGAGTCCGAGGAACCCGAGGACGGCGAGGGTGACCATGGCCGCGGCGTAGGAGCGGGTGGTGAACCCGGCGATGAGGATCGTGCCGGCGACGGCTGTGCCCAGCGACGAGCCGAGGTTGGACACACAGCGCGACAGGCCGGAGATCTCGCCCTGTTGGGCCTCGGGGAAACTCGACTGGACGATGTTGACCGATGGGGTCAGCATCACGCCCAGGCCCAGTCCGATCAGCAGGAGCCCGGGTGCGAAGGCCCAGGCGCTGGAGAAGCTGTAGACCGTGGCGATCAGGACGGCGACGCCGGCGATCGTGACGACGAAGCCCGCGATGATCAGCGTGCGTTGGGGGCGGCGCTCGGCGAGACGCTCGGCGGCCAGCGAGGTGGTGAGCAGGCCGAGCGTGGCGGCGGTGAAGATGACGCCGGTCGCGATGGCGTCGTAGCAGCGCACCACTTGGAGGTAGGCGGCCACGGTGAACGACGACCCCATGAGCAGCAGCCATTGGATGTTCTGGGTGATGAGGCCGAGGTTGGAGGTGTGGTTGCGGAACAGGCTGGTGGACAGCAGCGGTTCCTTTCCCGCCGCCTCGCGGGCGCGCACGGAGCGGAAGAACCACAGCAGCGTCAGCGCGCCGAGGGCGAGCAGTCCGGTCATCAGCCAGAGGCTGTTGTCGGCGGCCAGGATGCCCATGACGATGAGGACGAGACCCGTGGCCGAGAGGACGGCTCCTACGGTGTCGAACGGGCGTGTCGGATCGGGCGGAAGCGGGTCCTCGACGTGCCGGCTGAGCACGATGATCAGCGCGACGACCAGGGCCTGGAACACGAATGCGGCCCGCCAGCTGATCCACGACGTGATGAGTCCGCCGATGAGCGGGCCGGCCGCCGCGCCGATGCCGCCCAGCGCCATGATGACGCCGAAGGCCCGGGCGCGGGAGGTCATGTCCGGGAAGAGGAGTGTCGTGAGGATGTAGACGGGCGGGATGAGCAGCGCTGTTCCGACGCCTTCGAGAATCGAGTTGCCGAGGATGAGGACGCCCAGGCCGGGGGAGACGGCACTGAGCAGGGCGCCGACCCCGTACACCGACAGGCCGGCCAGGAAGCAGCGTTTCCGGCCGTAGCGGTCTGTCAGCTTGCCGCCGGGAATCATCAGTGCGGCCATGACGAGCAGGAAGACCGTGATCGCGATCTGCACGCCCTGGACGGTGGTGTCGAGGTCCTCGCTGATGTCGTTGATCATCACGTTCATGTTGGAGCCGGCGAAGCTGCAGATGAACTGTGCGAGGGCGAGCGGGGCGAGAACCCGGCGCTGTGCGACCGACGGCCGCGTCGACGCGTCTGTGTCAGCCATCGTCATTCCTTCTGGCCGCCGGACGTGTGGTGGGTTGTCACGCTCCTACGGTCATAGCCTGCGTCGAACGCCGCCGGACCGCACGTGGACGGGGGCAGACCGGTGGACCCTCTCGACAAGTGCTCTGCGTACTGGGCATGCGCTGTTTCCGGGGATGGGACAGAGTGGGGCCATGGGCCACCTGTGGATGACGTGGTCGATCGAGGGAGTCGGGTCGGCCGGTCAGAACGTCGCTGACGTGGAGGCGGCCTGCCGTGCTCTGATCGGCTCCGTCGAGCGGTCGCGCCGCGCCTTCGACGTGCCGGAGCCGTGGGAGGCGCTCCGCGCGTCGGCGCTGATCCTGCAGGACCAGATCCTGGGCTCGGGACGCGAGGCCCTCGATCAGGGCCGGGAATGGACCTCGACCATGAGAGGCCTGAGCATCGTCCTGATTCCGCGCGGTTGAGCGGGGAGCCGAGCACTACCTCGTTGCCGCCCGGAAGGCGGGGTGGTCGCCGAGGCGGCGTACGTAGTCCTGGAGCCGGGGGTATGAGCAGAGAGCGCCGGCCGGGTCCAGTCGGGTGAGGGCCACCCACGCGTCCACGTCCGCCGCCGTCAGGCTCTCGCCCAACACGTAGGGCCGGGAACCGAGTTGACAGTCCAGCAACTCCAGGGCCGCCGAGAGTTCCGCGGGCCGGGCGGACGGGGTGACGTCGCGGTCCAGCAGGTCGCGGAGGGCGTCGATCTCCGCGGCAAGGGTCGGTGGACGCAGTGTGGAAGGACGGCCCGCGCTGTGACCGGAGAGCAGGCCCGCGAGATCGCGGAGAATGTCGGGGGTGTCGTTGCTGACGATGCGTCCGCTCCATCGGTCGCACAGCGCGGGCGCCGTCAGGGGGCCCTCGTAGTGGTGCTCGGTGGCCTCGTACGCGCGGCGCAGTGAGGCGAAGGCCTCGGGTGTCCCGGCCGGGTGCGTCAGGAGCGTGGTGGCGACCGATTCCTTCAGACCGAGCAGGTCGAGGGTGATCGCGATGCGCAGCGAGAGCGGACAACTCTCCGACAGATACAGCTCGTAGCGGTGCGGTGCCGGGTAGAAGCCGCCGGCCAGGCCGACGCCGATCCGGCTGTGCGTGCTGCGCGAGAGGGCGGACGGGGTCGCCAACTTGAGGCGAAGGTCCGAGGGGAACGAAACCTGGTCACAGGCACAGGAGTTGACTGTGCCGGAAGTGCGCGAAGCTGTCTCGGGCATGACTCTCCCTTGGGGAACGAGGAAGCCACCGCCGCCTTGTGGGCACCAGCGGCCGAATGCGGAGCGACTGCGCTTGTCGCGCCGGTCCGGATCGAACGGACCGGCTGCGGATCAGTAAGCGCTGGAGACACGCAACAGATCGATGTGCAAGCGCCTCGTCAAGCCGTTCCTGGGCATTCCCACCGGTCCCACCTCCGGGGCTCGCGAGACGCGAGACCACGCTTGCCCCGCCGCACCGGCGGGACCCGGGGCACCCCGTCGCGGTGGAAGGGTTGCCTGTCAGCGGGCCGGGGCCGATGACCACATGAGCGGACGAACCCGCACCGTGGGCGCTGACAATCGTGACCGTCCACGCCAGTCTCGGCGCGCCCTGTGACGCCGTCAAGAAGGCCGGGCGCGCGGTCTCACCTGGTGGTCACCCGCATTGACATTCTTTTCGGGGCGGGCCTAACGTGCGGCGCACAACGGGATGCCCCAGGGCCGGAGAGACGACGGTGACGGCGATGTACGCAGCAGACGGGACGACCGCATGGCGGCGCCTCGGCCGCGTCGTGCTGTGCGCCGACCGCTCCGTCGACCTGCTGCGCGTCAACAGCGCGCTGTGTACGGTCATGTGCCGCACCGTCAGCCGAGGCTGACGGTTCTTCCGGTTCTCTGACGACCACTGCTGCCGCGGTGTGTCCTTTCCCCGTCCAGCCCCCCGTTCCGCGTGTGCCCGTGCGGCGCCTCGTGCTGAGCCGTCTTCCGCTCCGCGTCGCGCTGCCGCTTCCGTGGTCCGGGGAGTCCGAATCCGCTGGAGCTCTCCATGAGTCAATCTCCCGGCACCGCTGTGTCCTCCGGATCGGCACCGCTCGCCGAGACGATCCCCCGTACCGACCTCCCCGCCCCGCCCAAGACCCTGACGGCTCAGCGGGTCCTTCCGCTCCGGCGTCCCGGCCGCCATCTCGTCACGGCCGTCGTGCTCGTCCTGGTCGCCCAGATCACCCATGGGCTGGTGACCAATCCCTTCTACCAGTGGGACCGGTTCCAGTACTGGTTCCTCCGCCCGACCATCCTCGACGGCCTGCTCATCACCCTTGAAGTCGCCGTCTACAGCGCCGTGTTGGGCCTCCTCGGCGGCATCCTGCTCGCCCTGGCCAGGCTCTCCCCTAGCCCGGTGCTCCGCGCGGTGAGCTGGGTCTACACCTGGCTGTTCCGGTCGGTGCCGCTGATCGTGGTCCTGCTGTTCCTCTACAACTTCAGTGCGCTGTACCAGACGTTGAGCGTGGGCGTGCCCTTCGGCCCGGCCTTCTTCACCTTCGACGAGTCCCGCCTGGCCACCGACATGGCCGTCGCCGTCATCGGACTGAGCCTCAACGAAGCGGCGTACGCCTCCGAAGTGGTGCGCGGCGGCATCCTCTCCGTCGACCAGGGCCAGCACGAGGCGGCCTCCGCCCTGGGCCTGCCGAAGCGGTACCAGTTCGCGAGGATCGTCTTCCCGCAGGCACTGCGCTCCATCACCCCCAACTACGTCAACCAGCTGATCGGTCTGATCAAGGGCACCTCACTGGTCTTCTACGTGTCCCTGCTGGACCTGTTCGGCTCCGTGCAGAGCATGGGCAGCACCTACCCCGGCGACATCGTGCCGCTGCTCCTCGTCGCCACCGTCTGGTACCTGATCCTCACCAGCGTCGTGTCCGTCATCCAGTTCTACGTCGAGCGGCACTACTCGCGGGGCGCGCTGCGCACCCTGCCGCCGACCCCGCTGCAGAAGGTGCGGAACGGTCTGCGCGAGATGCGGGCCCGAGT
This sequence comes from Streptomyces sp. NPDC002935, assembly GCF_040611295.1. Taxonomy (NCBI): domain Bacteria; kingdom Bacillati; phylum Actinomycetota; class Actinomycetes; order Kitasatosporales; family Streptomycetaceae; genus Streptomyces; species Streptomyces sp. NPDC002935. The sequence goes on along the minus strand of NZ_JBEXNW010000011.1, from coordinate 170,672 downwards.
CCGGAGGGAGACGGCGATATGACCGGCGACAGGGATCGGACGAGCACCTGGACACGGAGGGCGCGTGCCGCGCAGGCGACGGACACGGCTTCGACGGCCGAGAACGCCGGAGCGCTCCAGGTGCGGCCCGCGGCGCTCCAGGTGCACGACGTGCACAAGTGGTACGGCACCCAACAGGTACTGAACGGCGTGGAGTTGACCGTCCGGCCGGGGGAGGTGACGGTGGTCGTCGGGCCGTCGGGCTCCGGCAAATCCACCCTCCTACGCGTGATCAACCACCTGGAGAAGCCCGAGATCGGCCATGTCAGTCTGAACGGCGAGCTCATCGGCGTACGCAGGCACGGCGAGCGTCTGAAGGAGCTGAGCGAGCGGGTCATCCTGGCCCAGCGCGGCCGGATCGGATTCGTCTTCCAGAACTTCAACCTCTTCCCTCATCTCACCGTGCTGGACAACGTGGCCGCCGCTCCGGTGGCGACCGGCAAGCTGTCCAAGCCCGACGCCCAGGAGCTGGCCCGCGATCTGCTCGCCCGCGTGGGGCTCGCGGACAAGGCCGCCGCCTATCCACGGCAGTTGTCGGGCGGACAGCAGCAGCGCGTGGCCATCGCCCGAGCCCTCGCCCTGCGGCCCGGTGTCATCCTCTTCGACGAACCGACGTCCGCGCTCGACCCCGAACTGGTCGGGGAGGTGCTCGCCGTCATCAAGGACCTGGCCGACAGCGGCACCACCCTCGTCATCGTCACCCACGAGATCGGTTTCGCCCGCGAGATCGCCGACCGGGTGGTGTTCATGGACGCCGGCCGCATCGTCGAACAGGGCCCGCCCGACCAGGTGTTGGACCATCCGCGACAAGAGCGCACCAGGGACTTCCTGAGCAAGGTGCTCTGACCCTGCCCTCCCTGGCACACAGCCAGGCACCCTTCGCGTCCCTGGAGCGAAGCCGGACACCCCTCGGGGAGATGCTCCGGCCTCGCCGTCCGCAGCACACAGCGAGGCACCTCCTCCCCGAATCCGCGGCCCGCCGGGACCGCGCCCCACATCTCATCGCACACCTGACAAGGACAGCCATGCGCACCCTCAGCCCCAACAGCAGACTTCTCCGCGTCGTCACCGCCTCGGTGGCCGTCGCCTCCCTCGCCACCTCCCTCGCCGCGTGCGGGGGAGACAGCGACGCGGCCACCCGGACGCGGAGCGACTCGGCCGGAACCCTCACCATCGGCGCCCTCTCCAACGGCGCGGCCAAGGAAACCCGGGTGAAGGTGTCCGAGGTGAAGTCGATCAGTGCCGAGCTGCCCAAGTCCGTGGCCGAGAAAGGCACATTGGTGGTCGGCGTCGGCGCCCTGCCCGCCGGATCGGCGCCGTTGAACTACGTGGGACAGGACCAGAAGACGCTCACGGGGACCGAACCCGACCTGGGCCGACTGGTCGCCGCGGTCCTCGGGCTGAAGCCGGTGGTGAAGAACTCGACCTGGGAGAACCTGTTCGTCGGCGTCGACAGCGGCAAGGTCGATGTCGCCTTCTCCAACGTCACCGACACCGAGGAGCGCAAGAAAAAGTACGAGTTCGCCTCGTACCGGAAGGACAACCTCGCCTTCGAGGTCCTGAAGAAGAGCACGTGGAACTTCGACGGCGACTACCGGAACCTGGCGGGCAGGACCGTCGCCGTGGGGGCCGGCACCAACCAGGAGAAGATTCTTCTGGAGTGGAAGGCGAAACTGGCCAAGGAGGGCAAGAAGCTCACCGTCAAGTACTACCAGGACAACAACGCCACGGCCCTGGCGCTGTCCAGCGGGAAGATCGACGCCTCCTTCGGCCCCAACCCCGCCGTCGCCTACCACGTGACCCAGAACGCCAAGACTCCCCACCCGACCCGCAACGCGGGCCAGTTCTCCGGCGCGGGTGCGACGCTCCAGGGGCTGATAGCGGCCACCGCGAAGAAGGGCAGCGGGCTCGCGAAGCCCGTCGCCGACGCCATCAACCACCTGATCGAGAACGGCCAGTACGCGAAGTGGCTGGCCGCCTGGAACCTCTCCAACGAGGCCGTCGGCACCTCCCAGGTCAACCCGCCGGGCCTGCCGCTCGACAACTCCTGACCTGTTGCCCTCGCGGCCGCCCCCGTCCACCGGGGGCCGGCTTCCTCGTACGGTCGATCAGGAAGGCACCTCCCGTGTCCTCGTCACCCTCTTCCCTGCACCTCGCCGTCGCCCTCGACGGCGCCGGATGGCACCCGGCCGCCTGGCGCGAGCCGGTCGCCCGCCCCCGTGAACTGCTCACCGCCGCCTACTGGACCGACCTGGTCACCGAGGCCGAGCGCGGCCTGCTCGACTTTGTGACCATCGAGGACGCGCTCGGCCTCCAGTCCTCGTCGCCCACCGAACCGGACGGCCGCACCGACCAGGTCCGCGGGCGCCTGGACGCCGTCCTCATCGCCGCGCGCGTCGCGCCGCTGACCCACCACATAGGTGTGGTGCCGACCGTGGTGGCCACACACACGGAGCCGTTCCATATCTCCAAGGCCATCGCGACCCTCGACTATGTGAGCACCGGACGCGCGGGCCTGCGCGTACAGGTCACGGCACGCCCGAACGAGGCCGCGCACTTCGGACACCGCACCTTCCCGCCGTTCCGACTCGAGGACTACGACACCCCCGCTGTACAGGAAGTGGTGGCCGACGTCTTCGACGAAGCCGCCGACTACGTCGAGGTCGTGCGCAGGCTCTGGGACAGCTGGGAGGACGACGCGGAGATCCGGGACGTCGCCACCGGCCGCTTCATCGACCGCGACAAGCTGCACTACATCGACTTCGAGGGCAGGCACTTCAGCGTCAAGGGCCCCTCGATCACACCCCGGCCGCCCCAGGGCCGGCCGATCGTCAGCGCCCTGGCCCACGCGACCGTCCCCTACCGGCTCGTGGCCCGGGCCGCCGACCTCGGCTACGTCACTCCCCACGACGCCGGCCAGGCCCGTGCCATCGTCGGGGAGATCCGCGCCGAGCAGGCCGTGGCCGGCCGCGCCGAGGAGACCCTGCACCTCTTCGGCGACCTCGTGGTGTTCCTGGACGACGACCCCGGCGCCGCGCAGGCGCGCCGCGAGCGACTCGACGCTCTCGCGGGCCCGCCGTACACCAGCGACGCCCGCGTCTTCACCGGAACGCCTGCCCAACTCGCCGATCTGCTCCAGGAACTGGGCGAATCGGGACTGTCCGGCTTCCGGCTGCGGCCCGCCGTCGTTGGGCACGACCTCCCCGCGATCACCCGCGGTCTCGTGCCCGAACTCCAGCGCCGGGGCGTCTTCCGGCGCGCCTACGAGGCCGACACCCTGCGCGGGCTGCTCGGCCTCGACCGCCCCGCGAACCGCTACTCCCCCAAGCTCTCCGAGCATGGGGCACCCCCTGCCGCCACGACCGCCTGAGCCGGAAGGACCCCCGACCATGAGCAAGCCGCTCAAGCAGATCCACCTCGCGGCGCACTTCCCCGGCGTCAACAACACCACCGTGTGGAGCGATCCCGAGGCCGGCAGCCACATCGAGTTCAGCTCCTTCGCGCACTTCGCGCGGACCGCCGAGCGCGCCAAATTCGACTTCCTGTTCCTCGCCGAAGGCCTGCGCCTGCGCGAACAGGGCGGAAAAATCTACGACTTGGACGTCGTGGGACGCCCCGACACCTTCACCGTCCTCACCGCGCTCGCCGCCGTCACCGAACACCTCGGCCTGACCGGCACCATCAACTCCACCTTCAACGAGCCCTACGAAGTGGCCCGCCAGTTCGCCAGCCTCGACCACCTCTCCGGCGGGCGCGCCGCCTGGAACGTCGTCACCTCCTGGGACGCCTTCACCGGCGAGAACTTCCGCCGCGGCGGCTTCCTGCCGCCGGAGGAGCGCTACTCCCGGGCCAAGGAGTTCCTGACCACGGCGAACGAACTCTTCGACTCCTGGCGCGGGGACGAGATCGTCGCCGACCAGGAGACCGGCACCTTCCTGAACGACGCCAAGGCCGGAGCCTTCGTCCACCAGGGACAGCACTTCGACATCGAGGGACAGTTCAACGTCCCCCGCTCCCCGCAGGGCCGCCCGGTCATCTTCCAGGCCGGTGACTCGGAGGAGGGCCGCGAGTTCGCCGCGGCCGGCGCCGACGCGATCTTCAGCCGCTACTCCACCCTCAAGGAGGGCCAGGCCTTCTACACGGACGTCAAGGGGCGCCTCGCCCGCTACGGCCGCCGCCCCGACCAGCTGCTGATCCTGCCCGCCGCGACCTTCGTCCTCGGGGACACCGACGCCGAGGCCGAGGAGCGCGCCCGCGAGGTGCGGCGCGCGCAGGTCAGTGGCGCCACCGCGATCAAGCACCTGGAGTTCGTCTGGAACCGCGACCTGTCCGCGTACGACCCGGACGGGCCCCTTCCCGACATCGACCCGGACCTCGGCGAACACACCGTCGCCCGCGGTCGCGCCCAGGTCCGGATGTACCGCGACCCGCTGGCCACCGCCCGCGAGTGGCGGGAGCGTGCGGCCGCCAACAACTGGTCCATCCGCGACCTCGTCATCGAGACCGGCAACCGCCAGGCCTTCGTCGGCTCCCCGGCCACGGTCGCCGCGACCATCGACGACTTCGTCCAGTCCGACGCCTCCGACGGCTTCATCCTCGTCCCGCACATCACCCCGGGCGGCCTGGACGCCTTCGCCGACACGGTGGTCCCCCTCCTCCAGGAACGCGGCGTCCACCGCACCGAGTACGAGGGCAGCACCCTGCGCGACCACCTCGGCCTGGCCCACCCCGACGCCGAGACACCGGCCGGCCGAGTGGCGTCGTGATGTCCGACATCCCTCTCGGTGTCCTCGACCTGGTCCCGATCTCCTCCGGTTCCACCGCCGCCGAGGCGTTGCGCGACTCCATCGACCTGGCACGGCGGGCCGAGAGCCTCGGAGTACGCCCGGCACTGGTTCGCGGAACACCATCTCAACCCGTGGCCGAGGAGTGGCGTCGGCAGGCGGTGCCCCACCCCGCTTCCATCCGCTCCGGGACGGCCCACCGGACCAGGGCACAGTGGCTCCCGGCCGGATGGGCCTCGCCGGACAGGAGTGTCACATCTGCGGGTCGGGCTTCAGTAGTGCGAACGCCGCGCCGAAGGGGTCCGCGAGCCAGGAGATCCGGCCGACATCCGGGATGTCCTCCGCCGGCATGAGCACGGACCCGCCGTTCGACTGTGTCGCCGTGACCGTGGCGTCGACGTCCTCCGCGTGGAAGTACGGCACCCAGCGGGGCTGATCGACCCCGGCGCCCGCGCCGTCGCTCATCGGCGCGACCCCGCCGAAGGAGGCTGCCTGCTGGTCGCCGTCCTTGGTGCTCAGCACCCGGTACGTCATGCCGGGCGCCTGCATTTCCTGGCTGCGCCAGCCGAAGAGGCCCTGGTAGAAGGCGATGTCCCCGACGGGGTCGGGGACGTGCAGCTCTACCCAGAGCAGCGTGTTCGGGGCGGAGGCAATGTCCAGCCCGGCGGTCTTGCCGGGCTGCCAGAGCGCGAACTCGGCGCCCTGCGGGTCGGTGGCCTGTGCCAGCCAGCCCTCGCCCATGACGTCGGTGGGTTCCATCCGAACGGTGCCGCCGGCGGCGGTGACGGCCGAGACGGTGGCCTGGATGTCATCGGCCTTGAAGTGGACCATCCAGGCGGAGCTCGCCCCTTCCTGGGTGAGCGGCCCGAGGGCGGCCACGGTCTTCCCGTCGACCTGGAAGAACCCGTACCCGCCCGCCTCGGGACCGGCGGAGACGAACTGCCAGCCGAAGACGGCGCCGTAGAACGCGGCGGCCGCATCGGTGTCGGGGCTGCCGAGGTCGAGCCAGTTGGGCGATCCGATACTGAAGTCTGTACCGAGCATGGGAGTCCTCCAGGACGTCGGTCGATCGGGCTGGGGGCAACGATGCCGACCCTGCCCGGATCGGGCCACCTGTGACCACCGGCGGGCCACCTGTCACCACCGGCTTCACTCATCCGGAGTAACCCGCGCGCCGGCTCGGGCGCCGAAGCCGTGACCGCCCCATTCCCGCCGCGCCCCGTATCCCTGCCCCGCCCTGAGACAAGCCTTCGATCAAGGTGCCGCGCCGACAGGACGGACAGGTGGCTCACGCCTCGCCTTCCTCCTACGGGCAGAGCCGTACGCGACCCACGGGCCGTGCTGAGCGATGGCCAGGCGTCCCCCATGCCGAACACGTCGTGGATCGGCTTGACTTCGACCGCCACGACGTGGAAGTCGAGAACGCGCTCGGAGATGGCACGGGCCCGCTCGGGGCTCGCGCACTCGATCACCTAGTAGGCGGTCAGTTGCTCGGTTTTTCGTGCGGCCTGGTGCGTCACCGGTCACGACGGGAGCCGAGGGTCTCGTGCGCCCCGGACCCGAACGGAGGGTCACGGCCCTCGGTGAGTACCGTAGCGAGAACATCGTCGTGACCTGCGAATGCATCAGATCCTGGAAGGAACCAACGAGACCATGCGCGTCTTCGTGGCCCGTCGCCCGACCGAGGCGTTCGGGTGACCGGCACCGGGGCACAGGGCGCCGGGGCGCACGCCGTCGAGGAATCCGTCCTGCTGCACACCGACGGACGGGCCGCCCACCTCACGCTCAACCGGCCGAGGGCCCTGAACGCCCTGAACCACGCGATGGTGCGCCGGATCGACCAGGCGCTCACCGCCTGGGAGCGCGACCCGGCCGTCGAGACCGTGGTCATCACCGGCGCCGGAGAGCGCGGACTGTGCGCGGGCGGCGACATCCGCGTCGTCCACGACGACGCCCGCGACGGGGACGGCACCGCGTCCGCCGCGTTCTGGCGCGACGAGTACCACCTCAACGCCCGCATCGCCCGCTACCCCAAGCCGTACGTGGCTGTCATGGACGGCATCGTGATGGGCGGCGGCGTCGGCATCTCCGCGCACGGCAGCGTCCGCGTCGTCACCGAGCGCTCACGCATCGCCATGCCCGAGACCGGCATCGGCTTCGTTCCCGACGTCGGCGGCACCCATCTGCTCGCGCACGCCCCGGGCGAACTGGGCACCCATCTCGCCCTGACGGGTACGTCGATCGGCGCCGGCGACGCACTGCTGTGCGGCCTCGCCGACCACTACCTGCCGTCCTCGTCACTCCGGCAGTTCGTATCCGACCTCGCGGCCCTCCCGGTACGAGAAGTGCTGGCCCGGCATGTGCAGCCGCCGCCCCGGGCCGAGTCGGCGGACCGGCGGGAGTGGATCGACGCCTGCTACGCCGCCGACACGGTCGAGGAGATCGTGGCGCGGCTGCTCGAAGTCGGCGACCCGGCGGCGAAGGAGACGGCCGAGATCCTCCTCGGCAACTCACCCACCGCCCTGAAGGTCACGCTGGCCGCCCTGCGCCGCGCCCGGCGGCTCGGTTCGCTGGAGCGCGTTCTGGACCAGGAGTACCGCGTCTCCTGCGCGGCCCTGTCCGCCCCCGACCTGGTGGAGGGCATCCGGGCCCAGATCATCGACAAGGACCGCGACCCGCACTGGTCCCCGGCCACCCTCGGCGAGGTCACCGACGCCGACGTCGAGCGCTTCTTCGCCTCCCTGGGCGAGCGTGAACTCGGGCTCGCCTGACCCGGCACCGCGACGGAGGGTGAGGACGGGGGCCGGGTGCTTCTCGTTCACCCGACTCGGGATCCTTGTCGGACCGTGGGCGAAGTGGCAGGCGAACTCCGCCCACGAGTCGCCGAGTTGTCCCTCGCCGACACCGAACGCGGGGGAGCCACCGAGGACTTCTCCGAGCGTTGTCCGAAACGGCACCGGTGGCCCACCGCTCACGGAGGACCCGCCACCTGGGACGAGAGGAAGATCACGGCAGGTGGTGCGGTCTTGGCCATGCACTCGCCACGCGGTACGGTCGGTCCGATATTGATGACGTCAAGACGGAAGCCGGTGGAAATCCGGCACGGTCGCGCCACTGTGAACGAGACGCTCCAGCCACGCTGGGCGCCACGTGAGTCAGACCCGTAGGCGTCATCCTGTGCACCACCGAGATGGGACGCGAACTCCCGAGGAGGTCCTGCCATGGCGCAGACCGTCGCCCAGCCGACAGCCACCACCCCCGCCGTTCCCGCCACGCTGCCGCTGAAGGCGATAGCTCCCTGGGCGGCCTTCTTCGGCATCCTGATGCTGGTCCTGCTGTACTTCGTCGGCGCCGAACAGGGCGCCACCGCCGTCGTCTCCGGCGAGGACGTCCACGAGTGGGTGCACGATGCCCGCCACCTGCTCGGTTTCCCCTGCCACTGACGCGAGGGACAGCGCACACTCATGAACTCCGCAACGGTAAGAAACCTGCTCGTGCGAGGCATGCTCGCCGGTCTCGGCGCGGGTGTAGTCGCCCTGGTCGTCGCCTACTTCCTCGGTGAGCCGAGCGTCGACAGTGCGATCGGCTTCGAGGAGGCTCATGCCTCCGGGCACGAGCACGAGGTCGAACTCGTCTCCCGCAGCCTCCAGTCCACCGCCGGCCTGGCCACCGGTGTCCTCATCTACGGAATCGCCTTCGGCGGTATCGCGGCGCTCGCCTACTGCTTCGCGCTCGGCCGTGTGGGCCGCTTCGGCCCGCGCGCGACCGCGCTCCTGCTGTCCGGGACCGCACTGCTCGCCGTGTACGTCGTGCCGTTCCTGAAGTACCCGGCCAATCCGCCGTCGGTCGGCGACCCCGACACCATCGGCAAGCGGACCACGCTGTACTTCCTGATGATGGTGCTCAGCGTGCTCCTGGCGATCGGCGCCACCATCCTCGGCAAGCGCCTGGCGCCCAGGCTCGGCACTTGGTACGCGACGGTCGCCGCGTTGGCCGCCTTCGCCGTCGTGATCGGCCTGGCCTACGAGTTCCTGCCCGTGATCAACGAGGTGCCGCGGGACTTCCCCGCCACCCTTCTCTGGCGCTTCCGGCTCTCCGCCCTGGCCATCCAGACCACACTGTGGGTCGGATTCGGCCTGGTCTTCGGCGAGTTGGCCGAGCGGATGCTCAATCCCAAGCCCGCGACAGTCCCGTCCGGGCGCTCGGTTCCGGCCGCGAACTGAATCCTGCGGGACACCAGAGGGGCCCTCGGAACCATCCGGGGGCCCCTCTCGCGTTGTGCGGACCTCCACCGTGTCAGGACCCCGAGAGTTCCCCGCGGACGGTGTGGGCGGCGGCGACGAGGTTCTCCAGTGAGGCGCGGGTCTCGGGCCAGCCGCGGGTCTTCAAGCCGCAGTCGGGATTCACCCACAGCCGTTCGGCGGGGATGGCCTTCAGCCCGGCCCGCAGGAGTTCGGCGGCCTCCTGGGTGCTCGGAACGCGCGGGGAGTGGATGTCGTACACGCCGGGTCCCGCCTCGCGCGGGTAGCCGTGCGCGGCGAGTTCCCGCGCGACCTGCATGCGGGAGCGGGCCGCCTCCAGGCTGATGACGTCGGCGTCGAGATCGTCGATGGCCTGGACGATGTCCCCGAACTCGGCGTAGCACATGTGCGTGTGGATCTGCGTGTCCGGGCGGACTCCGCTCGTGCTGAGCCGGAACGCCTCCGTGGCCCACGCCAGGTACGCCGGTCGGTCGGCCGTGCGCAGCGGGAGTGTCTCGCGCAGCGCGGGTTCGTCGACCTGGATCACCGAACTCCCGGCCGCCTCCAGGTCGTTCACCTCGTCCCGCAGGGCCAGGGCGACCTGGCGGGCGGTGTCACCGAGGGGCTGGTCGTCGCGGACGAAGGACCAGGCGAGCATGGTGACCGGCCCGGTGAGCATGCCCTTGACCGGGCGATCGGTCAGCGACTGGGCGTACGTCGTCCAGCGCACCGTCATCGGCTCGGGGCGGGAGATGTCGCCGACCAGGATCGGCGGGCGGACATAGCGGGTGCCGTAGGACTGCACCCAGCCGTACCGCGTCGCCAGGTAACCGGTGAGCTGCTCGGCGAAGTACTGGACCATGTCGTTGCGTTCGGCCTCGCCGTGCACCAGGACGTCCAGACCGGTCTTGTCCTGGAAGGCGATCACCTCCTGGATCTCGGCCTTGATGCGCTCCTCGTAGCCGACCGTGCCGATCCGGCCCGCGCGGAGATCGGCGCGCGCGGTGCGCAGTTCGCCGGTCTGCGGGAAGGAGCCGATGGTGGTGGTCGGCAGCAGCGGGAGACCGAGGTGGGCGCGCTGGGCCGCTACGCGCTCGCCGTACGGCTGGGACCGGCGGCCGTCGGCCTCCGTGACGGCGGCGGCGCGGGCCCGGACGGCCGGGTCGTGCGTGATCGGCGAGTTCGCCCGAGAGGCCAGGTCGGCGCGGTTGGCGGCGAGTTCGGCCGAGATGCTGCCGGTGCCCTGGGTGAGCCCCTTGGCCAGGGAGACGACCTCGGCCGTCTTCTGACGGGCGAAGGCGAGCCAGCGCAGGATCTGCGGCTCGATGTCCCGCTCCGGGGCGGAGTCGAGGGGCACGTGGAGTAGGGAGCAGGAGGCCGACACGTCGACCCGGTCGGCCAGCCCGAGCAGGGTGCCGAGGGTGGCCAGGGACTTCTCCAGGTCGTTCACCCAGATGTTACGGCCGTCGACCACACCCGCGACCAGGCGCTTGCCCGGCAGTCCGCCCACGGCGGCCAGGGCGTCCAGGTTGGCGCCGGCCGCCCCGGTGAAGTCCAGGGCGAGTCCCTCGACCGGAGCCTTGGCCAGTACCGGCAGCGCGTCGCCGAGCCGGTCGAAGTACGAGGCGACCAGGAGCTTCGGCCGGTCGCGGAGACCACCCAGCTCGCGGTAGGCCCGTGCGGCGGCGTTCAGTTGGGCCGGGCTGCGGTCCTGGACGAGCGCGGGCTCGTCCAACTGCGCCCACTCCGCGCCCGCCGCGCGCAGGTCGGCGAGGACTTCGGTGTACACCGGCAGCAGCCGGTCGAGGAGGGTGAGCGGGTCGAAGTCCGCCGGCGCGCCCGGGGCGGGCTTGGCCAGCAGGAGATAGGTGACCGGACCGACCAGCACCGGGCGGGCGCTCAACTCAAGGGCGAGTGCCTCCTCCAACTCGGCTACCTGCTGGGTGGAGTCGGCCGTGAAGACGGTGTCCGGGCCCAGTTCGGGCACCAGGTAGTGGTAGTTCGTGTCGAACCACTTCGTCATCTCCAGCGGTGCCACGTTCTGGGTGCCACGCGCCATGGCGAAGTAGCCGTCCAGGGCGTCCACTTCGACAGCGGCGCGGTGGCGGGCGGGAATCGCACCGACCATGACGGTGGCGTCGAGGACGTGGTCGTACGTGGAGAAGGCACCCGTCGGCACCTCGTCGATACCGGCGTCGGCCAGCGACTGCCAGTTCCCGCGACGCAGTTCCGCGGCGGTGGCGCGCAGGGCGTCGGCGGTGACACGGCCCTTCCAGTAGCCCTCGATCGCCTTCTTCAGTTCCCGGTTCGGGCCCTGACGGGGGTAGCCGTACACGGTGGCCCGTGCTGCCGCGGCTGCGGGCTTGGTGGTCACGGAGATCTCCTTCGCGAGATGAATCCCTGAGATCCCGGCACCGGGACGAGAGCGCGAAGGGGTGACGAACCGGACGGAGGCAACCCCGCGCCGTTCAGCGCGGTCGTCCGCCGATCTGTACGCCGACCGCCCACGAGGTCACCGGGATGTCCGCGCACGAGTCGGTTGTACGCGGGCAGTCGGCAGGTCTTCGGACTCGTGGACACGGCTCGTCGTACCGAGGTCGTACGAGACACCTACTGGCCGTCGCTTCCCAGACCCCGTTCATCGGGCCCAGTGCGTTTGACGGCGGTCGTTCCCACTCACCGCTGCGGGGCAGTCCCGGATTTCCACCGGGTTCCCTCTTACGACGCATCCCGTCTGGCGGACGGGGCGAACCAACTGCACCGGCCAGCCTACGGGGTGGCACGCCGGAAGGGGGCGACATGTGCGGATCGACCAGGACACCGGCACCTTCATCCCGTATTCGGTGGCGGAATGACCGGGCCTGAACGGTGGCAGGGTGTCACCCCGCCACCGCCCGAGCGGTTCAGGAACCCGCGCCGCCGAACACCTTCAGAATCCGCTCCGCCGCGAGCGTCGCCGTCAACCCGCCCTCCCGCACCTGTCGTTCGAGGTCGGGTGCGAGCGCCCGTACGGCCTGGTCGGCGTGCAGACGGCCGAGGAGTTCGTCGCGGACCATCGTCCAGGTCCAGTCCACCTGCTGGTCACGGCGCTTGTCGGCGAGACGGCCGGTCGAGTCGAGCAGGGTGCGATGCTGTTCCAGGCGGTCCCAGACGGTGTCCAGACCGGCCGACTCGCGGGCGCTGCAACTCAGCACCGGAGGCGTCCAGGCGGCGTCCTTGCCGTGCATCAGCCGCAGGGCGCCGGCCAGTTCACGCGCGGCGGACTGCGCGTCACGCGTGTGCGGGCCGTCCGCCTTGTTGACGGCGATCACGTCGGCCAGCTCCAGGACGCCCTTCTTGATGCCCTGAAGCTGGTCCCCGGTGCGGGCCAGCGTCAACAGGAGGAAGGAGTCGACCATGTTCGCGACGGCCGTCTCCGACTGGCCGACACCGACCGTCTCCACCAGCACCACGTCGTAGCCCGCCGCCTCCATCACCACGATCGACTCGCGGGTCGCCTTGGCGACCCCGCCGAGCGTTCCGGCGGTGGGGGAGGGGCGGATGAAGGCGGCCGGGTCAACGGCCAGCCGCTCCATACGGGTCTTGTCGCCCAGGATCGAGCCGCCCGTACGGCTGGAGGACGGGTCGACGGCGAGCACCGCGACGCGGTACCCGAGCGAGGTCAGCATCGTGCCGAACGCGTCGATGAACGTCGACTTGCCCACGCCCGGCACCCCGCTGATGCCGATCCGCCGCGCCTTCCCGCTGTGCGGGAGCAGCTCGGTCAGCAACTCCTGCGCCAGCGCCCGGTGCTGGGGCCGGGTGGACTCGACGAGCGTGATGGCGCGGGCCACGAGCGCCCGCTTCCCGTCGAGCACACCCTTGACATAGGTGTCGAGTTCGATCACAGGGCGTGCCCGAGACCGGTGGAGAGCCGCTGGACGAGGTCGTACGCCGCGTCCGGGATCACCGTCCCGGGCGGGAAGACGGCCGCCGCGCCCATCTCCAGCAACGTCGGCACGTCCTGCGGCGGGATCACCCCGCCGACCACGATCATGATGTCCTCGCGGCCCTCCGCGGCCAGCTCCTCGCGCAGCGCCGGTACGAGGGTGAGATGCCCGGCGGCCAGCGACGAGACGCCCACGATGTGCACGTCCGCCTCCACCGCCTGGCGGGCCACCTCGGCCGGCGTCTGGAACAGCGGGCCGACGTCCACGTCGAAGCCGAGGTCGGCGAAGGCGGTAGCGATCACCTTCTGGCCGCGGTCGTGACCGTCCTGGCCCATCTTGGCGACGAGGATGCGCGGGCGGCGGCCCTCCGACTCCTCGAACGCGTCCACCAGCGTGCGGGTGCGGTCCACGGACGGGGACTCCCCTGCTTCGTTGCGGTACACGCCGGAGATCGTACGGATCTGGCCCGCGTGCCGCCCGTACACCTTCTCCAGGGCGTCGGAGATCTCCCCGACGGTGGCCATCGCGCGGGCCGCGCGCACCGCCAGTTCCAGCAGGTTGCCCTCGCCGCCCGCCGCTCGCGTCAGGGCGTCCAGCGCGTCCTGGCACGCCCGCTCGTCGCGCTCCGCGCGCAGCCGCCGCAGCTTCTCGATCTGCTGCGTGCGTACGGAGGAGTTGTCGACCTTGAGGACGTCGATCTTCTCGTCGGTCTCCACGCGGTACTTGTTGACGCCGATGACCGGCTGACGGCCGGAGTCGATGCGGGCCTGGGTGCGGGCCGCCGCCTCCTCGATCCGGAGCTTGGGGATGCCGGCGTCGATGGCCTGCGCCATGCCGCCCGCCGCCTCGACCTCCTCGATGTGCTGCCAGGCGCGGCGGGCGAGGTCGTACGTCAGCTTCTCGATGTACGCGCTGCCGCCCCACGGGTCGATGACCCGGGTCGTACCGGACTCCTGCTGGAGCAGCAGCTGCGTGTTGCGGGCGATCCGCGCGGAGAAGTCGGTGGGCAGGGCGAGTGCCTCGTCCAGGGCGTTGGTGTGCAGCGACTGGGTGTGGCCCTGGGTGGCGGCCATGGCCTCCACGCACGTACGCGTCACGTTGTTGAACACGTCCTGCGCGGTCAGTGACCAGCCGGATGTCTGCGAATGAGTGCGCAGGGAAAGGGACTTGGCGTTCTGCGGGTCGAACTGCTTCACCATCTTCGCCCACAGCAGGCGCGCCGCCCGCATCTTGGCGATCTCCATGAAGAAGTTCATGCCGATCGCCCAGAAGAACGACAGCCGCGGTGCGAACGCGTCCACGTCAAGGCCCGCCTCGCGGCCCGCCCGGATGTACTCGACGCCGTCCGCGAGTGTGTACGCCAGCTCCAGGTCGGCCGTCGCACCCGCCTCCTGGATGTGATACCCGGAGATGGAGATGGAGTTGTACCGCGGCATGCGCTGCGAGGTGTACGCGAAGATGTCGGAGATGATCCGCATCGACGGCTTCGGCGGGTAGATGTAGGTGTTGCGGACCATGAACTCTTTGAGGATGTCGTTCTGGATGGTCCCGGCCAACTTCTCGGGCGGTACGCCCTGTTCCTCGGCCGCCACGATGTACAGGGCGAGGACGGGCAGCACGGCGCCGTTCATCGTCATCGACACGGTCATCTTGTCCAGCGGGATGCCGTCGAAGAGCTGCCGCATGTCGTAGATGGAGTCGATGGCCACCCCCGCCATGCCGACGTCGCCCGTCACGCGCGGGTGGTCGCTGTCGTAACCGCGGTGCGTGGGCAGGTCGAAGGCGATCGACAGGCCCTTCTGGCCGGCCGCCAGGTTGCGCCGGTAGAAGGCGTTGGACTCCTCGGCCGTGGAGAAGCCCGCGTACTGGCGGATCGTCCAGGGCTGGTTGACGTACATGGTCGGGTACGGACCGCGCAGATACGGTGCCATGCCCGGGTACGTGTCCAGGAAGTCGAGGCCTTCCGTGTCACGGCCGGTGTACAGCGGCTTGACCGCGATGCCCTCCGGGGTCTCCCAGAACGCCTCGCTCCCGCCCGTGGCCTTCTCTGCGGCGGCACTCCACTCGTCGGCGCTGCCTTCGGCGGTGGGCGTCCCCAGTTCGATTCCGGAGAAGTCGGGGATTCCCATCAGGACACTCCCATGCGGTCGAGGGTGGCGGAGAGGACGGCGACGGCGTCGCAGCCCGCGAAGACATAGGCGTCGACACCGGCGTACTGCCCGGGACGGCCGGCCAGGAAGACGTGTCGGGCGCCGGCCGCCGTGAGGGCTTCGGCCGTGCTCGCGGCCTGCTCCTCGTAGAGGGCGTCACTGGAGCACAGGCAGGCCTCGGTGGCGCCGCTGTCCTCGAAGGTGCCGTCCGTGACGGCCTCGATGCCACCGGCCTGGAACAGGTTCGCGACGAAGGTCGTGCGTGCGGAATGCGCGGCGGCGGGGCCGATCGTGGCCAGGTAGACACGCGGCCGGGTGCCGGTGGCGGCGAGGTGCGCGTCGGAGCGGGCCCGCAGCTCCTCGTACGCCTCGTCGCGTCGTACGCGCGGCAGGCCGCCGGACGGTGCGGCGGGAGCGGGCTCACGCTCCACGAGGCGCTCGGCGAGATGCGGGAACTCGCTGACGCCGGTGATCGGTTCGCGCCGCTTCGCGAGCTTCGCGGAGCGCGCCGCCCAGGTGTCCGCCAGGTCCTGGCCGAGGCGGCCCGAGCGCAGAGCGGCCGCCTGGCCGCCGGTCCGCTCGATCCCCTGGAAGAACTCCCAGCCCGCGTGGGCGAGTTCGTCGGTGAGCTTCTCCACGTACCAGGAGCCGCCCGCCGGGTCGATCACCCGGGACAGATGCGACTCCTCGATGAGGATCGTCGAGGTGTTGCGGGCGATGCGCCGCGCGAAGGCGTCCGGCAGGCCGAGCGCGTGGTCGAACGGCAGGACGGTGACGGAGTCGGCGCCGCCGACCCCGGCCGCCAGCGTGGCGACGGTCGTGCGCAGCATGTTCACCCAGGGATCGCGGCGCGACATCATCACCGGCGAGGTCACGGCGTGCTGCACCTGCGCGCCCGCGGCGGGCGCCCCGCACGCTTCGGCGACCCGCGCCCAGAGCCTGCGCGCCGCCCGGAGCTTGGCGATCGTCAGGAACTGGTCGGCGGTGGCGGCGTAGCGGAACTCGATCTGCGCACAAGCCTGTTCGACGGACAGCCCCGCGCCGGTCAGCTCCCGCAGATAGGCGACACCGGTCGCCAGGGAGGCGCCCAGCTCCTGCGCGGCCGAGCCGCCGGCCTCGTGGTACGGCAGCGCGTCCACGGTCAGCGCCCGCAGCAAGGGGTACTCGTCGACGCACCGCAGGGCGAGAGAGGCGGCCGGAGCGAAGTCCATGGCGGCACTCGTACGGGCCTCATGGCCGAGGGGGTCGGCGCCGAGGTTGCCGCGCACCTCGCTCGGCACGACGCCGCGTTCCTCGTACAGCCGGAACAACTCCCGGGCCGCTGCTTCGACGTCACGACCCGCGTCGAGGGCGACGGGCGCCAGATCGAGGTAGACGCGGTCGAGGACCTTTTCGAGCGAGGAGACCGGGATGCCGCCCTCGCCGACGGCGAGCCACAGCGAGGTGACGCCGTTCTCCAGGTCCCCGAGCACCAGGGCGTTGTCGGCGGCTGTGTGCCGCTGCCGTACGTCCCAGCCGCCGACCGTGTTGCCCTCGGGGCGGCCGGCTCGGACGAAAGGGGTGAATCCGGGGAAACCGGGATCGGCGGCCGAGTCGTGCGCGGTGTACAGGGGCCTGGTGGCCAGCCCGTCCTCGAGCGAGGTGGACAGCGCGTCTTCGGCTGTCGCGCTCGAGACCTCCTTGCCCGATTTGCGCAGCACGCCTTCTACCAGGAGCTGCCACTGGTCATGGGTCGCGGAAGGGAACTCGGCGGCCAGCGCGAGCCCGTCATTGGGCAGGACTGTCATGCTCGGATGCTAGGTCAGAGTTCCGTGGCGACAGCAGAGGTGACGCCTGTGACCTTGGCCTCTTGGTCTCGGTGATCCAGATCTCAGCCGTGTGCCCGAGGACGCGCGGGCACTCCCGAGACTCCCGCCGGCCGCCTGGCTCCCGTCATCCTGGCAGGCTTCCCAGCGCCGATCGACAGCACGAGCACATCGTCCTCGCGCACCTGCCTCGGCGAGCCGCCGAGGCGCGGCTGATCAGTACACGTCGCGGACATACCGCTTCTCGGCCGCGAGTTGCTTGACGTACGCGGCGGCCCCGTCCGCGCTGTGGCCTCCGTGCGTGGTGGCGATGTCCCGCAGGGCCTGGTCGACGTCCTTGGCCATGCGGGAGGCGTCGCCGCACACGTAGAAGTGCGCGCCCTCCTGGAGCCAGGACCACAGTTGGGGACCGTGCTCGCGCATCCGGTCCTGGACGTAGACCTTGGCGCGCTGGTCCCGGGAGAAGGCGGTGTCGAGGCGGGTGAGGGTGCCGTCGGCGAGGAAGGCGCTCAGCTCGTCCTGGTAGTAGAAGTCGGTGGCCCGGTGCTGCTCGCCGAAGAACAGCCAGTTGCGCGCGCGGTGGCCGAGGGCACGGCGCTCGTGCAGGAAGCCGATGAAGGGGGCGACCCCGGTCCCGGGGCCCACCATCACCATGGGGGTGGCGGGGTCGGCCGGTGGCCGGAACTTCGGCGAAGGCTGGACGAAGACCGGTACGGGCGTGCCGGGGGCCGCGTCGGCGAGAAAGGGCGAGCAGACGCCCTGGCGCGGTCGTCCGTCCGGGTTCTCGTACCGGACGACGGAGACCGTGAGCGAGACGAGTTGCGGGTCGGTCAGTGGGCTGGACGATATGGAGTACAGACGCGGTTGGAGCGGCTTGAGCACCTCGGCCCACTCCTGGGCGCCGACCCGGACGGGGTGTTCGGCGATGACGTCGACAGCCTGGCGGCCCCAGGACCATTTGGCCAGTTCGTCCTTGTTGTCGGGACGCAGGAGCTTCTTCAGCACCCGGTCATGGGTGCGTTCGGCGACGAAGCGGAGCAGGTCGGGGGTGACGCGGGTGATGTCCAGATGACGGCGCAGGGCCTCGTGGAAGGGGATCTCCCCGGTGCCGTTCACGTCCACGGCGCTGTCCGGGTCGAGCCCGGTGGTGGCCAGCCATTCCGTGACGAGGTCCGTGGAGTTGACAGGACGTACACCGAGGGCGTCGCCCGCCTGGTAGACGAGCGGGGTCTCACTCTCGCGGGTGTCGAAGGTGAAGCGGCGGACCTCCTTGCCCGCTCCGGGAAGGCTGAGCAACTGGTTGCCGGTGAGGCGGCCGGCGATGGGCGCCGGCTTCCTCGGCCGGGGAGTGGGCCAGGGCGACGGGGCGGCCGGCGACCGCGTCGGAAGCCCTGACGCGAGCGACGGGGAGGCGGCCGATGTGGTCGGCGCGGGCGGTGCCGTTTCCGTGCTGTCGGTCAGCTCGGTCAGCTCGGTCAGCGAGGTCAGGACCTGCTCGAGCCAGGCCTCCGCCGAGGGCTCGTAGTCGGGTTCGCAGTCCGTGCGCGGGGCGAGTCGCACGGCGCCCAGTTCGTCGAGACGCAGGTCGAGGCGGCGGCCGTGGCCGCAGAAGTCGTCGTAGGAGGAGTCGCCGAACGCGAGGACCGCGTAGCGCACGCCGTCCAGGCGGGGTGTGTCGGGTGCTGCCAGGGCGTCCCAGAACCCGGAGCCGTTGTCGGGGGCGTCGCCGTCGCCGAAGGTGCTGGTGATCAGGAGGAGGTCGGCGCCGGTGGACAGTGCCCCCGGGTGGGCGTCGTCCATGTCGACGAGGGTGGCCTTGTGCCCGGTGGTGGTGAGCCGGTCGGCGGCGGCCGCGGCGAACT
Source organism: Streptomyces sp. NPDC002935 (assembly GCF_040611295.1). Taxonomy (NCBI): domain Bacteria; kingdom Bacillati; phylum Actinomycetota; class Actinomycetes; order Kitasatosporales; family Streptomycetaceae; genus Streptomyces; species Streptomyces sp. NPDC002935. Next base: position 151,862 of record NZ_JBEXNW010000011.1, on the reverse strand, counting down.
CCTCCGCGTTGCCGGTCTGCGAGGCCCACAGAACGACGACCTCCCGGAGCGGGTTGACCGGTGTCGTGGCCGGGGGCGGTGTTCCCGGAACGGCCCGGGAGTACATGCCGGCGAGCACGCCGTTCACCCACAGCGCGTGCTCGGGGCTGAAGGGCGCTCCCGGCGGCAGTACGGGTACGCCAGGAGTGCCTGATGCGATGCCGGCGAGGAAACCGATCAGGTACTGGCGCTCGTGCTCGGCCAGGACCGGCGGTGGAGCGGGCTCGAGTCCGAAGACGCCCGCGGGACCGGCGGGGAGGGCGGCCGGTGCGGTCGACTCCCCTGACGTGGCAGCCACCGCGGCGCCGGGCGGGGTGGTGGCGCCGGTCGTGGGCGGTTCCGCCACGGAGACCGGAGTCGCCACCTTCGTCAGTGACACCGCGCAGACCTTGAACTCCGGCTGGAAGGAGAGGGGGTCGACAGCGTCGCTGGTGACGGCGTTGACGCTCAGGTATTCGCCGAACAGGTCGTTCCAGTGGAAGGGCGCGAAACAGTAGCCCGGCCGTACCCGGTCGGTCACCAGGGCGGGCAGCACCGCCCGGCCGCGCCGCGAGGCGACCTCCACCGAATCGCCGTCGGCGATCCCGAGCGCGGCGGCGTCGTCCGGGTGCAGCTCGACGAACGGCCCGGGGTTCAGCTTGTTGAGTTTGGCGACCTTGCCCGTCTTGGTGAGGGTGTGCCACTGGTGCTGCAACCGACCGGTGTTCAGGACGTACGGGTAGTCGTCGTCCGGCATCTCGGCGGCGGGGATGTGCGGGCGGGCGTAGAACACCCCACGGCCGCTCGCCGTCGGGAAGACCGGACCGCCGCCGTCCTCGTCCAGATAGCGGATCGGATTGCGGTCGGGGCCGTCCTCGCGCGCGGAAGGCCACTGCACCGGGGTGGACCGCAGCCGTTCATAGGTCACACCCCGCAGGTCATAACCGGTCTTCGGGTTGTAGGCGCGCTTGATCTCCTCGAAGACCTCTTCCGCGCTGTCGTACGAGAAGCCCTGCTCGTATCCCATCGCGCGGGCGACCGCGGCGATGATCCGCCAGTCCGCCATCGCCTCCCCGGGCGGTTCCACCGCGGCCTGGGCGAGGGTGACGTTGCGCTCGCTGTTTACGAGGACGCCCTCGGTCTCGGTCCACAGTGCTCCCGGCAGGACGACATCCGCGTACGCGTTGGTCTCGGTCTCGGCGAACACGTCCTGGGCGACGACGAACTCGGCCCGCTCCAGACCCTCGATGACGGTCTTGCGGTTGGCCACGGAGGCGACGGGATTCGTGCAGATGATCCAGCACGCCTTGATGTCGCCGTCGGCCATCTTCTGGAACATCTCGATCGTGCCCTGGCCGACCCCGTCCTTGCGCACCGTGCCCGGGGGCAGTTCCCACAGCTCCTCGATGAAGGCGCGCTCCGCGTCGACCAGCACCGACCGCTGGCCGGGCAGGCCGGGACCCATGTAGCCCATCTCGCGGCCGCCCATGGCGTTGGGCTGGCCGGTCAGTGAGAAGGGACCGCTGCCGGGCCGGCAGATCGTTCCCGTCGCCAGATGCAGATTGACGAGGGCGTTGGTGTTCCAGGTGCCGTGCGTGGACTGGTTGAGGCCCATGGTCCAGCAGCTCATCCACTCCCCGGCCTCGCCGATGAGCCGGGCGGCCTCGCGGATGTCGGCCTCCGGGACGCCGGTGATGTCGGCGACCTTGGCGGGCGGGTAGTCGGCCAGGAACTCCGGAATCGCCTCCCACCCCTCGGTGTGCGCGGCGATGAACCGGGGGTCGGTGTGGCCGTTCTCGTGGAGCAGGTGCAGCAGGCCGTTGAGCAGCGCCAGGTCCGTTCCGGGCCGGACCGGCAGGAACAGGTCGGCCTTGTCGGCGGTCGCGCTGCGCCGCGGGTCGACGACGATCAGCTTGGCGCCGCCCGACTTGACCCGGTCCATCATCCTGAGGAAGAGGATGGGGTGGCAGTCTGCCATGTTGGAGCCGATGACGAAGAAGACGTCGGCGTGCTCGAAGTCCTGGTACGAGCCGGGCGGGCCGTCCGCGCCCAGCGACAGCTTGTAGCCGGTACCCGCACTGGCCATGCACAGCCGGGAGTTCGACTCGATCTGGTTGGTCCGTACGAAGCCCTTGGCCAGCTTGTTCGCCAGGTACTGGGCCTCCAGACTCATCTGCCCGGAGACGTAGAACGCGAAGGCGTCCGGGCCGTGCTCGTCGATCACCGTCCGAAGCCGCCGCGCCGTCTCGGCGATCGCCGTGTCCACCGGGGCGGGCTCGGTCTCCGCTCCCCGTTCGGCGCGGACCAGCGCGGTGGCCAGCCGCCCGGGGGCGGCGAGCATGTCGGCCGTCGTCGCGCCCTTGGTGCACAGACGCCCGAAGTTCGCGGGGTGCGCCTTGTCGCCGGACGCCTTCAGGACCGTACGCCGACCGTCGGGGCCCATCCCGATGTCGAGGACCATCCCGCAGCCGACACCGCAGTACGAGCAGACTGTCCGTACCTGCTGGGTGGTCGTGGTCACGAGCGGCCCCTCCGTGTGATCGGTTCCTTCGTCCCCCGACGCTACGAAGTGCCCATTACGCGGTTGTCACACCGTTCGCTCACCAGGGGTTACGCGCTCCACACAGCTGTGCCCCGGGCCTTGTGAGGAGCGGCCCTCACGGCAGCGGCGGGCCGGGGGCGCGTGATGCGCCGCTCGGCCCGCCCTGAGTGTGTCCGGGTGCTGTCCCGGACGCGGTCAGGAGGTTGTCAGGCAGTGGCCCCGGTCAGGTCAATGCTTGAAGGCGCTCACGTCACCGGGCTCGGTATCCAGGGCCTCGCGGTCGAATTTCAGCATGAAGAGGAAGAACAGCCCGCCCGCGACGAGCAGGCCGACCACGATCACGACAGAGGTGAGCGCTTCCCGGGGTGCCACCAGTACGAACAGCGCTACGAGCGTCCATACCAACGCGCAGATGGCGACGGGGAGTTCGAAGCGCCCGAGGTCGAACGCGCCCTGCTTGCGGCCCAGCCGTTTGCGTACGGCCAGGTAGAGGACGACGGTCGAGCCGTAGGTGATCGCGGGGAGGATCGTCGACGCCGTGATCAGCTCCAGGAGTGCGGCACCCGGCAGGGCGATCATCAGGATGACCCCCAGGGTGAAGATCAGGATCGTCGCCGGGATGGGCGTCTGTGTGCGGGGGCTGACCCGTCGCATCAGCCGGTGGGCAGGGAAGCGGGAGTCCCGCGACATCGCGAAAATCGTCCGCGAACACGCGACCATCACGACCATCCCCGCACCGAAGAACGCGAAGGTGATCGCGACCAGCAGCGTCTTCTCCATCACCGGACCGAGCTGATCGCGCATGATCGCCGCGACCGGTGAGCCGTTGGCGGAAATCCGGGGGATGTCGTCGATCGCGACGGTGAGCGCGATCAGGAACAGCAGTCCCAGCAGTCCGGCCGCCACGACCGATCCCACGATCGCGCGGGGGACGCTGCGATGGGGATCCTTGGCCTCCTCGGCCAGGTTCGCGGCGGCGTCGAAGCCGACGAGCGTAGCGAGGCCCATGATCATCGCGAGCATCAACCCGCCGCCGACGGCGAAGTAGTCGGGGGCGTTCTCGGTGACACCGCGCGAGACGAGGTTGCCGGCTGAGCCGTCGCCCGTGACCGCCACAGCGATGGTGAGCGCGATCGCCACCACCACGACGAGTGCCAGTTCGATTCCTACCGCGCCTGTGTTGATCAGGCTGACGAGGCGTGTCGAGGCCACTGCGAGCAAGGCCTGGATGAGCAGCACCACGACCGTGATCACGCGCGCGGTGCCCTCGTCCGGCTCCATGCCGGCGAGCGGCATGAACGCCTGGCTCGCCAGCGCGTTGTCGACCGCCACCACGCCGATTGCCAGGTAGCAGAAGGCCAGCCAACCGAACCCCCAGCCGATCTTCGGGTTGGCCAACCGTGACGCCCATTGGTAGGAGGAGCCGCTGAGCGGGATGCGGGCCGCGAGCTGCGCGACCACCAACGCCACCAGGACCTGCCCCACGGCCGCGATGACCCACAGCCAGATCCCGACCGGCCCCGCGGTCTGCAGTACGTCGTCATACGTCGCGAAGATGCCGACAGCCACGGAGATGAACGCGAACGAGATCGCGAACACCTGAAAGGAACCGAGCGTCCGTTTCAGTTCCTGCTGGTAGCCCCCGCGCTCCACGGAACTGTCGACGACAGCCTCGCTCGTCTGCCTGCTAGTTGGACTTTCCACCACGTCAGCCACCGCACCTTCCGTCGAGGCCGCCCGAACCAATGCCCATGCGCGTTTCACGGCTAGTGTCGTATCTTCACCATCTGTGTCACGTCTTGTTCAGGTACGACACGAGCGACGAGTTCTGCGCGTCGTCGAAACCGATCGGCGCGATGCCTCGGAGCCGACAGCGCGAATGGCCCGCGCACAGGGGGCAAGGCCGGGCCGGAGTGCGCCGGAATCCCCGGCACGCACACGACAGGATCGGTGGAGTCTCACGTGTTCCGCTTCCCCGCCGGGGCGCCCCAGGCACTCGCCGACGCCATCACGGAGGGATTCGCCCTGATGCGCGCCGACAGCGTCGGGTTCCGGACGGACACCGTCGAGCGGCTGCTGGGACGCGGGCCGCGGACCTTCGCGGACTGGTGCGCGCGCAACGCCGACGCGTTCCGAGGGCCTGCGGGCCCCTGAGAGGTCGCCTCTCCCGTCGTTCTGTTCCGTCGGAGAGCGGGACGTCGTCGAGGGAACACGCCCATGACGAGAACGCGGGCCCGCCCGCCCGCCCCGCACTCGATACCGGCTGCGTCCGGCCCGCACAGTACAACCCTCGGTGCCCTCCAGGTGTCCCACAGGTGAATTCGACACCTCGGACACCTTGGAGCCCCCGTGCGCACACGGATACGGATGTACGCCGCAGCAGCCACCGTCGTTGCTGCGGCCACCGCCGGGCTGCCCTTCCCGGCCTCGGCCGCTCCCGCGCAGACCGCCGGTGACTTCAACGCCGACGGGTATGCGGACCTCGCCGTCGGTGTACCCGACGGCACAGTCGGCGGCAAGGCGCGAGCCGGCTACGTCAACATCGTGTTCGGCGGCCCGAAGGGAATCGGCGCCCACGGCAGCATCCGCATCAGTCAGGCCACCCCGGAGGTCCCCGGCACCCCCGAGACGGGTGACCGCTTCGGCGCCTCCGTGGCCCTGGTGGACACCAGCGGCGACGGCGTCGCGGAACTCCTTGTCGGAGCCCCCGGCGAGGACGTCACCGGCCGCGGCACGGACGCGGGCTCGGTCTCCGCGGTGGGCGGCGCCAAGGGCGGTCCGGGCCCGGGCTCCGTCGTCCTCAACGGTCCCTCGGCGTCAGCCGCGTTCGGCCTGGCGGTCGCCTCGGCCGACCTGACCGGCGACGGCAGCAGGGACATCGTGATCGGCGGCAAGGACAAGGTAGTCCTGCGCACCGCCGACGGCATCTACACCACCGTACTCACCGCCCCTATGGGCGGCCGCGCCCCCATTCTCGCCGGCGGCGACTTCACCGAGGACGGCACGGCGGACCTGGCCATCGGGTACTGGACGGACAGCCCGTTCACCCAGTCGCACGTACGCCTCTGGGCGTGGGACGCGACCGAGCAGGCCATGGTCAACACCTGGAACACCGACAACGCCGGCGTCTCCGCCCTCGCCGCGGGCGACTTCGACGGCGACGGTCACGACGACCTGGCCCTCGGCGAGTGCCGGGAGATCGCCGACGAGAACATCGACGACCCGTGCGGCCCAGAGGAGTTCGCCAAGGGCGGCGGCATCCACGTCCACTACGGCACCGCCACGCCCGGCAGCTTCGGGTACCGGCAGCAGACCCTCAACCAGGACACGGTCGGCGTGATGGGCGTCGCGGAATCCGGTGACCGGTTCGGCGCCGCCCTCGCCGTCGCCGACATCGACAACGACGGCCGCGACGACCTGATCGCCGGCGCCCCCGGTGAGGCGATCGGCACCCGCGCGGGCGCGGGCGCCGCGACCCTCCTGTTCGGCGGCCCGACCGGCCTCGTCGACGCGTGGGGCGAGGGCCACTCCGTCGGCTACCAGCAGGACACCCCGCGCGTGCCGGGCGTCGCGGAGGCCGCCGACGCCTTCGGTGCCGCCGTCGTCACCGGCGACTACGACCACGACGGCAGGGCGGACGTGGCGGTCGGCTCCCCGGGCGAGAACGCCGGCTCGGGCGGCGTGTGGCTGCTGCCCCGGGCGAGCGTCAACGGCTCCTCCGCCTTCACCCCCGCCAAACTGGGGCTGCCCTCTCCGACGAGCGCGCTCGTGTACGGCAGGTACCTCAGCAGCCAGTGACGGCGACCGGCCCCGCCCGAGGGCCGGCCACGGTTCACCCCCGGCCCTGCCGCGAAGCGTGCCGGCAGGGCCGTAGAACGGGGCCCCGTAGAACCCGGACCCGGAGAACCCGGAGAACGTTGGCCGCGCCGCGCGGGCCCGGCGCGGGACGCCAGGCCTCGCGTCAGTAGCCGAGGCTCGTGGTGTACGCGCACTCGGTGTAGACATAGCCCGGCGACAGCTTGGCGGTGTCCGAGGCCGGGGACTTTCCTATGCCGGTCCGGGCCTTGTGCACGAAGTAGGTGGTGCCGACGGGCAGTCGGATGGTCCGCTGCGGGTAGTGCTTGCCACTGTCGCTGCACGGCTTGAAGCCGAGCCCCAGCGTGCTCCCGAAGGAGTACGAGGTGCAGCCCCCGCAGGCCTTGAGGTTGAAGCTCCCGGTCACCGGCCCCGTGTACAGGACCGTGATGTCGTCCGGGCTGTCGTTCTTGACCGTGACGGAGATGCTGCCGCCCGAGGCGGTGGTCGGCAGACGCTTGCCGGCCGCGGGCACCGTCTGCGCGACCTCCGCGGCGATCGCTATCTTCTGGGCGCGCGCCCGGTTCTTGTGGTGCGGGTTGTTCTTGGCGAAGTCGTTCATGGTGGTGACGGCCTCGGTGAAGTTCTTGTCCTTGTACTGGTCCACACCGCAGGCGTACGTGCCCGAACTCGCGCTCTGCGAGGCCCGGTCGGCGTCCCTGCCCAGGGCGTCGGCCTGGCCGGCCTGCTCCCCGGGCAGTCCGCGGACCTGGGTGCTGAGGCTGCTGAGTTGCTGGACGGCCGCACAGGGATCGTCGCCGCCCACGGACTTGACCCCCTTGTCGACCGCGGTCCTCACCGCGGGCTCCACCTTCCCGGCCTGTGCGGACTTCGGGAAGGTCGACAGGAGCTCGCCGAACTGCGAGGTCCAGTCCGCGCCTCCGCCGCTGAGCGACGCCGCCGCGCACTCATAGAGCGAAGTGGCCAGCCGGTCGTCGGGCCAGGTGGACAGGTCTCCGAGTTCCTTCCTGCCCATCGTGCGCGGGACCGTACGCAGGTACTTCAGGGGAGGTACGGCGGAGCAGTAGTTCTTCTGCGCGTAGGGGGTGGCGACGGTGGCGTAATAGGTCTTGAGCCGGTCGGGAACTCGCTGCGCCGCGCGGGAGCCCGGGTGGTCGTCGCGGAGGGCGCCGTAGACGGCCAGTGCTCGGCGGTAGTCGGCCTCCGCCGTCTGGAACGTCTGCTTCCCGGATTCCTCGACCAGCTTGTCCGCCCGCTCCAGCCGGTCCAGGAGCATCTGCTCCGTGGCTTCGTCGCGCGCCCCGTCGTACAGGACGACTCCGCCGGCGGGCACGGCCAGCAGGACGACGCCGAGCGCGGCCGCGATCAAGGCGCTCGGCAGCAACGCCAACCGGGTCCGCAGGCCGACAGACGCGCCGTGCGCGGCCGCGAGCAACAAGAAGATCAGGTAGAGCACGACCGTCGCACCGGGGACTCCGTCCGGGTCCGCGGGCAGCGCCACCAGCAGCAGGATCGCCGTCGCGACCCAGCAGACGGCCATCAGCCCCCAGCGCCGCACGACGGCGTAACCGAGCCCGAGCCCGCTGAGGTTGAGCAGCGCCACCGCGACGGCCCGCCATGGCTGGGCGGGAGCGGGCGGCGGTGCGGTCGGCATGGGCGGAACGATGAAGTCGTCACGCGCACCATGGTGATCCCAGGACATGACGGCTCCCCCAGTCAATCACGCCTGAAGTTCTATGACTTGTCAGAGTACGGACAGCGCGCGGGCGGCGACAGAGGCCGCGGCGAAGCGTCTGCGACCCGTCTGCCACACCGGGCGCCCGACGCCCCGGCCGTCTCGCCGGACAGCCGAGTCGAGGCACGGTCGTTGACCTACTGGTGGCAGTCCTGGTGCGGTTCGCCCGTCCCCGATCGGATCGCGAACTCGCCGCCTTTCAGGGCGTAACGATGAGGAGACGGTCACCACCGGACGCGAGGCGGAACGAACGCCGGCCGGGGGCGCAGCGTCACAGGGGAGTGATTCCGCGCAGCGTTCGCTCGCTGCCGTCAACTCCTGGGAGATCCATGCGTACCAAGGCCGCGCGTCAGGTCCGTCCGTTCACCCTGCTCGCCGTCCTCGCTGTCGTAGCGGTCGGCTGCGGCAACGAGAAAGCCGGCAACCACGACCCGGAGGTCCGCTCCAGCGGTTCCGATGCGGGTTCTGGGACCCGAGCGCGCGCGGTGGCCGATGCCTGGGACGGCTCCCGAGCCGCCGAGCTGTGGCGCACAGGCTACTACCCGATGGCGGACGCTGTTCAGCTGCCCGAAGGTGGCTTCCACAGCGCGGCCGACAAGCGCGCCTACGAAACCCAGCACTTCGTCCTGAGCGGTGCCCTACCCGCCACTCCTCATGACACAGGTCAGGTGACATGGCCGAGCGGGAAGTCGGTTGTGCTGCCGCTGCTGAGTGCCCAGAAGGCCTACACGAGTCTGGGAGGCAACAGTGGTGACGGACCACATCTGGCGGTGACGGGGGCTCGACTGGGCGAGATGACACTCGTCACGAGTCGCGGCCCGGCGACCGTACCGGCCTGGCTGTTCACTCTCGAGGGCTACGACACCCCGCTGCGGCGCGTTGCCATCAGTCCGTCGCGACTTCCCCGCCCGCCGATCACACCGGTCGGCCGAGGTCCCTCCGGCGAGCTGTGGCAGATCGGTCGACTGGCCGAGATGTCCGGTGACGGCCGATCGGTGAAAGTGAAAGCCTCCCACGGAGCCTGTGACGACGGCCCGGTCGTCGACGTGCTGGAGACGGAGGGGAGTGTGGTGCTTTCGGCGTCGATCGTGGGAGAGAAGGATGGCCCCTGCACCAGCCAGGCCATCCTCGAAACGGTGACGGTGAAACTGGCGCGGAAGCTGGGCAACCGGGTCCTCCTCGACGCGTTCACGGGCCGCCCGGTGCCGTACGGGCCACCCTACGGAAAGTCGCCGAGCTGGAGCTGAGGTGTCGCGCGAGTGTTCGGACCCGCCTGTGGCCGCGCGGGCCTGCTTCCCGTCGAGGCGGAGCGCCTACGAGACCCCCTGCTCGATACGGGCGGGCTTGTTGATCGGTCAGGCTGCGGGAGAGACTTCTACGGCAATGTAGAGAACGGCGCCTCACCGGTTCGCCCGTGGGCCGCCGTCCGCCCCCCTGCAGAGAGCAGCCCCGATGTTCGGCTTGAGTGAAATCGTCCTGATCCTCCTTGTTGCCATTGTCGTTCTCGGGTTCAAGAAGCTGCCCGAGCTGACGCGTTCCGCGGGCAAGGCGGCCCGGATCTTCAAGAGTGAGGCCAAGGCGCTCAAGAGCGAGAAGTGATGAGCCCGCCGTCGGGTCGCCCCGGAAGGGGTGAGTCATCGGCGGGTCGCCGTCAGGGCGCATGGCCGGCGGAAGCGCGCCCCCGAGGTCTTCCGGACTCACGCTCGGTGAACTGTCGGTGGTGATCCCCGACACAGCCGAGCCCGACGACGAAGGCGCCTACCGGGAGCAGTTGGTCACAAAGTGCCGGGTGGCGATCCGGCCGAAGGCGGACCGGCTGGACGGGACGGGGCTCGACATCGACGGCCGGAACGGTCGGGACGGTGCTCTTCGTGGTCCATCGCCGATGGCTGCGGGCGGCTCGGTCGCCTCCTTGGTCCCGTTTGATGCCACCTTGGCAGGTGGTCCGTGACGGTGAGGCGTCGGCGGCCCGCTCGTCGACGGTGCTGGGCGACCCGCCTCGGTGTGCGGAGGGCGAGTCGCCATGACACCCAGGTGTCGGCAGTACCGCTCCACCTGACGGCCCTTGCTCTCTGGTGAGAGGCGCTCTCGCCGTGTAACGTCGCTGGCAGATGTCGTGGTTCGCAGTACCTGCCCGCGCCGTGGTGCGGGCGTTTTGCTGTGCAGTGCCCGAGGACCAGGACGACTACCTCCGGGTCCGCGCGGTGCGGATCCGTCATCGAGTGAGAGGCACTGGCATGGCCAGCGGAACTGTCAAGTGGTTCAACGCCGAAAAGGGCTTCGGTTTCATCGCGCAGGACGGCGGCGGCCCGGACGTCTTCGCGCACTACTCCAACATCAACGCCAGTGGCTTCCGTGAGCTCCAGGAAGGCCAGGCCGTGACGTTCGACATCACCCAGGGCCAGAAGGGCCCGCAGGCGGAGAACATCACCCCCGCCTGACCTTCGCGTCACGCCGGCACGGTGCCTCAGGGAACACACACCTTTGAGGCACCGTGCACGCGGTCCAACATGAAGGCTCCGCCGATTTCCCCAGAGGGCGGCCGGGCCACGTACGACCCACCGCCGACGCGCGATGTCGCCCACAGGTCCGGGCACGCACCGCCTTCCCGGCGTCACCGGCGCCCAGCTTCTGACAGCCCGACAGCTGTCGTCCCCCTTGCCTACGCCCGATCACCCTTGTGCAGGGTCGTGGTGAGGCGTGCGAGTCCCTCGGGTCCGTGGCCGTATGCGACGGCTCGGTCGATGACCCTCCTGGCCGCGGTGACACCCCCACGTCGATTCCGTGCCCCGCGGCGGTGTTGATGACATGTGTGATCCCCGATGCCGCGGAAGCGATCGTGGATCGGACTCCCGGAAGATACATCGAGGTGCCTGGCGCAGGAGCGCGAGCGCATCACGGCGGCCATCGAGGACCTGCTCGCCGCCCGCGACATCTTCGATTCCCTCGTAGGACCCCCGTTGCGGGTGAGGGGCGTGCCGTCCCGCTGAGGCATCGCATCACATCGCGACGGGGCCGGGGTGACGCGCTCGGCACGCCTGCCGTGAGGTCGGATCGGACCGGAACGGTGTTACCCACTTTCGGGTGACGGGTGACTGGAGTGCGATGATGCGATGGATGCCCGGATTTCACCTGGATACTGTAGGAGTAAGGGAGTTGGCGGTGACAGGCCATCACTCTTCGGCTTTCAGTGGTTAAAGGCCCGATACAGCCGCCTGTAACCGACATGTTCGCAATTGGTAACAGCGGTCGGGTGTCGCCCGTCCCGGGCGGCGACGTGGGGGAACTTATGAGTCCTCGGCCACCGGGCCGGGACTCGCACAGGGTCGCACCGTGCAGTTCCCCGCAGGGGGGTGCTGTTGCGGGGTGTGCCGGCTCTCGAACCTTGAGGAGCATTCATGTCCATTTCCACGTCTGTCACGGTCCGCCGTCTGGTGGCCGCGGCCCTCGCGGCCGGCACGCTGGTCGGCTCGGCCGCCGTGTCCGCCTCCGCCGCGGAGCCGCGCCACGAGCGCACGCACGTCGGCATCAGCCGGGTCCAGAGCGACGCGCCGGGCTTTGACGACCGCTCAAGCCGTTCCCTGAACGGCGAGTGGGTGGAAATCACCAACTCCGCGCGCCGCGGAGTGAACCTGGACGGCTGGACGCTGTCGGACGAGGACGGCAACCGCTACACCTTCAACCACTACCGGCTGGCCGGACGTTCCACCGTCCGTATCCACACCGGCTACGGCCGCGACACCAGCCGGGACCTCTACCAGGACCGCCGCAACGAGGTGTGGGACAACCGTTCCGACTCCGCCACGCTCAAGAACGACCACGGCCGCTTCGTCGACAGCGTGTCCTGGGGCTGGCACCACGACCGCGACCACGGCCGCGACGACCACCGCGGCCACGGCGACCACCGCGGCCACGGCGACGACCGTGGCCACGGCGACGACCGCGGCCACGGCCAGGACCACGACCGCGGTCACCGCGGCCGCTGAACGGCCCCTTGACGGCACGCCAGTGCGTCACGTGTGTCGGACAGTGACCGGGGTCAGCCGGTGAAGGTGACCGGCTGAAGGCCGGGTTCTGCCGGACCCTGTGATCCCGGGCCTGTTGGACAGCCTCGCTGGGGAAGACCCGCACCGCACGGTGCGGGTCTTCTGCGTGCGGGGGCATTTGGCCGCAGCCCTTCGGCGGCAGTCTGGAACAGTTACGTGTTCCCCTGTTGACACTCTGCAGGTGGCCTCCTAGTGTCACGCCAGCATTCCGAACGCGTGACGAGATTTCGAACAACCGAGAGGCAATCGCCTTGCGTAGCAACGGAGTTGACGCGATCGGCGATCTGTGAGGCACCGAGGCTCCTGAGTGCCACCCCTCAGGCGATGAGTCGGTGACCTGACCATCAGTCACCTCACGTATTCCTGCGGACAGTTCCGTACCGGCGGTTCGCTCTCATCGAGGCACGCGGACATGCGGACGCGTACTGGAAACCCCGACGATCTCGGCGGCCGGGTACGGATCCATGAGGTCGCCGAGCCCATCCGGGGCGAAGCACTGCCTCACCTGAGGGTCGGCTGCAATGCCCGCTTCACCACTTCCCCGCAAGCACCTGAGATCCCGTCACTTTTCTCAACGACGAGAAGAACAAGGAACGATCACCATGCGCAACCGTAGATCTGCCCTCGCCGCCATAGCCGGGGCCGCCTCCGTCTCCCTCGCCTTATCCGCCTGCGGCAAGAGCGACACGGGAAGCTCCGAAAAGGGCGGCACTGTCGGTATCGCCATGCCGACCCGGGCCTCGGAGCGCTGGATCACGGACGGCAACAACGTCGTGAAGGACCTGAAGGACAAGGGGTACAAGACCCGGCTGGTCTACGGAGACGACGACCCGGACCGGCAGGTCTCGCAGATCCGGGACCTGATCACGCGGGGCGTCGACGCGCTGGTCGTCGCGGCCATCGACAACAAGGCGCTGGACAAGGTGCTCCAGGAGGCCGCCGACGCCGACATACCGGTGATTTCCTACGACCGGCTCATCCTCGGCACCCAGAACGTCGACTACTACGCCTCCTTCGACAACGAGCAGGTCGGCCGGCTCCAGGCCCGCTACATCATCGACAGACTCGGCCTGGAGGACGGCAAGGGCCCCTTCAATATCGAACTGTTCGCCGGCTCCAAGGACGACAACAACACCAAGTACTTCTTCGACGGCGCGATGGAGCTCCTGCAGCCGTACCTGGACAACAAACAGTTGGTCGTCCCGTCCGGTCAGACGGCGCTCAACCAGGTCACCACCCTGCGCTGGGACGGCGCCACCGCGCGAAAGCGCATGCAAGGCATCCTCGCCAAGTCCTACGGGATCGGGAAGGTCGACGCGGTTCTGTCGCCGTACGACGGCATCTCCATCGGCGTCCTGGCCGCGCTGAAGTCGGACGACTACGGCTCCGGCAGCAAGCCCCTCCCGGTCATCACCGGTCAGGACGCCGAACTGGCCTCCGTGAAGTCGATCATCGCGGGTCAGCAGGCGCAGACCGTCTACAAGGACCTGCGCCAGCTCTCCGAGGTGGCCTCGGAGATGGCCGACGACGTACTCAACGACAGGACGCCGAACGTCAACGACAACAGCACCTACGACAACGGCTCCAAGGTCGTACCCGCCTACCTGCTGCAGCCGACGAGCGTCGACAAGACCAACTACAAGAACGTGCTGGTAGGGGGCGGCTACTACACCGCCGCCGACCTCAAGTAGCCACGGGTGGGGCGGTGAGGACGACGTCGCGCGGTCCTGGACCTCGGCACCGGGCCCAGGACCGCGCGTGCGGCGTCACGGCCCGATGCCGCTGAGCAGCAGTGTCACGTCCACCACGGCCACCACGACCGCCGTCGCGAACGCCACCCGCTCCCAGCGGCGTCCCAGCACCGTACCCGTCACCACCACGAGAGCCACCACGGCGAGAGCCGACACCTCGCGTCTGCCCGGCGGTCCCGCCGGCCCCAGCGCCAGCAGCGCGGACGCGATCACCAGCGGCACCGGAAGCAGCTGCCGCGCACGATCCGGCCCCAGCCGCTGCGGCCACCCTCGGACGCCCGTCGCCAGATCCCCACGGATGTCCGGCAGGACGTCGCCCAGATGCGCTCCGATTCCCAGGAGCGCCCCGGCGGCGACGACCCACCAGGCCGGCCAGGGATGGCCCGGCAGCCCGAGTGCCACGAACGCCGGGAGCGCGGCGAACGCCAGCGCGTAGGGCGCCCAGGACCAACGGGTGGCCTTGAGCCGCAGGTTGTACGCCCATGCCGCCGCGATCGCCGCCAGGTGAACGGCGCCGGCCCGGGGGCCACAGGCGAGCGAGAGCGGCACACACAGGGCCAGCGCGGCGTACGCGGCAGCCCAGACCCGGGCCACTCCGATCGCGCCGTCGACGACGGGTTTGCCTCGGCGGCCGGCCGCGATGTCCCGGCGCGCGTCGAACGCGTCGTTGGACCAGCCGACCGACAGCTGCCCCGTCAGGACGGCGGCGGTGGTCAGGACGCAACCCCCCGTTCCCTGGCCGGCGATCACGGCCAGGGCCGCCGTCAGTGTGCTGACGGCCACGACGGGTCCGGGGTGGCACGCCCGGCCCAGACCACCCACCTGGCCGGTCCAGTTCTCCGCCGTGCCGCCGGTCGTCGAGTGCTCGGGAGTACCCACCCCGTGATGGTAGGAGGCCGGGCCCACCCGGCTGGAGCGCGCCACGGGACGAACCGCCGGACGGGCGATCCCTGGTGACGGAGTGCCGGTCCGGGGAAGGCCTGCTGAGCAGCCCACCCCAGTCGGTTTTCGGACGGGAGCCCTATGACGCGGATCGCCGCCGTGCACGGTGCCCTCGCGCCGCACCGCCACACCCAGCCCGACATCACCGACATGGTGGCCCGCACGTGTCTGCCCGAGGGGGCCGACCGGCGGGTGCTGGACCGGCTGCACCGCGGCGCGCAGGTCCGTACGCGCCACATGACGCTGCCACTCGACCAGTACGAGGCCCTGGACGGATTCGGCGCCGCGAACGACGTCTTCATCGCGACCGCAACCGACATGGGGGCCAAGACCGTTCGAGAAGCGCTCCGCAGGGCCGGACTCTGCGCGGCCGACGTGGACCTGCTGATCTTCACCTCCGTCACGGGCATCGCGGCGCCCTCCATCGACGCCCGGCTGGCGGGCCGCCTCGGACTGCGGCCGGACGTCAAGAGGCTGCCGCTGTTCGGCCTGGGGTGTGCCGGCGGCGCCGCGGGCCTGTCTCGGATGCACGACTATCTGCTGGGCCGGCCCGACGAGGTGGCCGTACTGCTGTCGGTCGAGTTGTGCTCGCTCACGTTTCAGCGCGACGACGCTTCCCTGGCCAATCTGGTCGCCACCGGTCTGTTCGGCGACGGAGCCGCCGCGGTGGTGGCCTGCGGCGCGCGTCGTCCTCCGGGCGAATCCGTCGGCCCCACCATCGTGGACACACGCAGCCGTCTCTATCCGGACACCGTCGGCATCATGGGCTGGGACATCAAGAACTCGGGATTCCAGGTCGTTCTGGACCCGGAGATCCCCGATCTGGTGCGCCGCCATCTCGCCGACGACGTCCAGGTGTTCCTGGGCGACCACGGCCTGAAGCCGAAGGACGTGAGTGCCTGGGTGTGCCACCCCGGAGGGCCCAAGGTCCTGGAGGCCGTCACCGAAGCCCTCGACCTGCCCGACGGCGCCCTCGATGTGACCTGGCGTCATCTGGCCGAGGTGGGCAACCTCTCGTCGTCGTCCGTGCTTCATGTGCTGCGCGACACCCTGGCCACGCGCCGCCCGCCCCCCGGTACGCCGGGTGTGCTTCTGTCGATGGGGCCCGGCTTCGCCTGCGAGTTGGTGCTGCTGCGCTGGTAGGCCGCCCCGCGCACGACATGGAACGGTAGGACACGGACACATGATCTGGTACGTACTGCTGGTGGCCGCCGTCGCCGCGGAGCGGGTCGGCGAGCTTGTCGTCGCCCGTCGCAACGAACGGTGGAGTCTCGCGCGCGGCGCGGTCGAGGCGGGCCAGGGCCACTACCCGGCGATGGTCGCCCTTCACATCGGGCTGCTGGTCGGCTGCCTGGTGGAGGCGGGGTCGGCCGACCGGCCCTTCGTCCCGGCCCTCGCCTGGCCGATGGTGGCCGTGCTGGTGCTCGCGCAGGCGTTGCGCTGGTGGTGCATCGCCACGCTGGGGTCTCGCTGGAACACCCGGGTGATCGTCGTGCCCGGCCTGCCCCTGGTGGCCCGGGGCCCCTACCGCGTCCTGCGGCACCCCAACTATGTGGCGGTGGTCGCGGAGGGAGTGGCGCTGCCGATGGTGCACACCGCCTGGATCACGGCCGTCGCCTTCACCCTGCTCGACGCCGCCGTGCTGACCGTGCGCATCCGGTGCGAGAACCGGGCACTGGCCGCCGTGACCGCCCCGATCGCGTCCGTTCCGGCGTGATCGACGTCCTGGTGGCCGGTGGCGGACCGGCCGGCCTCGCCGCCGCCATTCACAGCGCGCTGGCCGGCCTGGAGGCCGTGGTCGTCGAACCGCGGACAGCGCCCGTGGACAAGGCCTGCGGAGAAGGCGTCATGCCCAGCGGGGTCGCCGCGCTGCGTGCGCTGGGTGTCGAGGTCAACGGCAGGGAATTGCGCGGTATCCGCTACGTGCACGGCGCCGCCCGCGCCGAAGCCTGCTTCCGCGACCGCACAGGGCTCGGAATCCGCCGTACTGCGCTGCACCACGCGCTGCACCAGCGCGCTCTCGGTCTCGGCGTGCGGATCGTGCCCGGAAAGGTGGGGGAGGTGCACCAGACCACGGACACCGTCACCGCCGCGGGTCTCACAGCACGTTGGCTGATCGCTGCCGACGGTCTGCATTCCGCTGTCCGCCGTGGCCTGGGGCTGGAGTTGCCCGGCGGCGCGCACCGGCGCTACGGGCTGCGTCGGCACTACCGCGTCGCACCCTGGACGGACTTCGTGGAGGTCCACTGGTCGGGGCACGGCGAGGCCTATGTGACACCCGTCGCCGACGACCTGGTGGGTGTCGCCGTCCTCAGCCGCATGCGTCGCGGGTACGACGACCACCTGGGCGAATTCCCGGCTCTCACCGCGGCACTGCGCGGGACCGACGCGACGGAGGTGCGGGGCGCCGGGCCGTTGCTCCAGCGGGTGCGGCGCCGAGTCGCCGGACGGGTCCTGCTCGTCGGTGACGCGGCGGGTTACGTGGATGCCCTCACCGGAGAGGGCATCGCCCTCGGGCTGGCGACGGCCGGGGCCGCCGTCCACTGCCTCGCGGCGGGACGCGCGGAGGAGTACGAGCGGGCATGGGCACTCCTGACACGGCGTCACCGCCTGCTGACCGGGGCCCTGCTCGCCGCGAGCCGCCGCCCCGGCACCGCCCGCCTGATCGTCCCCGCGGCATCCCGGATGCCCCCGGTGTTCACGGCCGCCGTTCACGCGCTGCAGTAAGCCGGCCATACGCGGCGTCCGGGACGCCGGCAGCGATCAGGGCCGCACGGAAGAGTCCCTGATCCCGTGGGGACGCAATTCCGAGCGGAACCGTGAGTCCCCGGAGGAGCGGGGTACTCGATTGGTCACGCGCACAGCGGACGGACGGCAGACCGGAACACAGGCGGACGGGCGCGATGAATCTGCACACGAGCGGGCCGACCGCATGTGGGGTGACCGGCTGCAAGAGATCCGTGTCGCCCAGACCGGCGTGCAGATCCTGTTCGGCTTTCTGCTGACCGTGGTGTTCCAGCCGACCTACCGGCGGCTCTCGGAGGCTGACCAGACCCTCTACATGGTCACGATCGTCCTCGGAGCCACGGCGATCGGGACTCTGGTCGCACCCGTGGCCTTCCATCGGATCGTGTCGGGCCGCCGCATCAAACCGGAGGCTGTCGTCCGGGCCTCCCGCCTGACCATGCTCGGCCTCTTCCTCCTGCTGGTCACGATGACGTCCTCCCTCCTGCTGGTGCTGCGCACGGCCACCCAGGACGACGGATACGTGCCGTGGATCGTCGCGGGCGTCGCCGCGCTGTACATTTTGTGCTGGTTCGTCATCCCTATGGTCATCTGCTTGCGGAAGGCGCCCGGCAGGGACGCCGGTGCCGGGGACTGAACCGGGCGGTACGGGAGCCGGGCCGGCCACGGGCCCTGGAGGTCCGGGTCGCTCGGTCTCCACGAGCCGGGGGCGGCAGGCGAGTTGGGATCGAGGAAGGGCGGAGCACGGTGAAGCTGATTCTGCAGGAGTTCCTGTCGCTGGACGGCGTGGCGCAGGGGCCCGGATCCCCGGAAGAGGACACCAGCGACGGGTTCACGCGCGGAGGCTGGCTCGTGCCGCACCTGGACGACGCGTTCATGCGCATCGTCACGGGCTGGATCGGCGATGCGGACGCGTTCCTGTTCGGACGCCGCACCTACGTCAATTTCGCGCGTGACTGGCCGAAGATGAACGACCCGGACGACCCCGTCGGCACCAGACTCAACGGCCTGCCGAAGTACGTGGCATCGAGCAGTCTGACCAGAGCCGACTGGGAGCCGACCACGATCCTCTCCGACGACGTGCCGACTCGGGTCGCCGCGTTGAAGCGGCGACCCGGGCGGGAGCTCCAGATCCACGGCAGTGCCCGTCTCGGCGCGTCACTGCTGGCCGCCGGGCTCGTCGACGAAGTACGGCTGATGATCGCGCCGGTGGTCGTGGGCGGCGGTCGGCGACTGTTCCCTGCCGACGGAGTCCCGACCGGGCTGCGCCTGCTGAGCAGCGAGACGACACCTAACGGAGTCGCGGCCCAGGTGTACGAGCCGACCGGGCTGCCTCGATACGGGACCTACGACGCGGGCGCGCACTCCTGAGCGGACGTGCTCCGGCGTGTGGATCCCGGCCCCGGGTGAGACGGCTTGCGTGGCTGCCCCACCCGTGAGGCTGCCCGTCCGCGCTGCCGTCGCATGCGAAGGGCGTCCTGGGATCAGCGGTTGCGGATGGCGCTGGTGGTGAAGAATCCGGTTGCCGCGGCGGCGACGAGTGCGCAGACAGACAAGAGCATGGTTCGACGCATGGGACGTCCTCTCTGAGTGATCGTGGGCAGGTACTTGGCACAACGCCGGTCATGCCGTCGGGGGCTCGCCGCTGTCTCATACGCCACCCGCATGGACGCGATTGTCCGCGGACGTCCCCGTCGCTCTGCCGGGAGCTAGTACTCCGCAGGAGTGGTAACGGCTGTTACCATGCTGCTATGGCGAGGACACAAGTAGGCGCGAGGATCGACGAAGACGTCCTGGAGCTTGCCAAGGCCAGGGCAAAGGACCGCGGGCAGAGTGTCGGCGACTACCTGTCCCAGCTGGTCCTGGAGGACGCCGACGGGCTGCGGGCTCGGGGTCTGGACGCCGCCCGCCGCTTCCTCGACGAGCACCAGAATGTTTTCGACGAGGTCGAGGCCGAAGACAGCGGGCAGGCCACCCCGGAGGCGCACGCAGCGTAATGGACCTGTATATCGACGTCCCCTGGATCCTGCAGGTCGCCGAGATCGCCGGGGCGGGGGACCCGGCGCCTGACGACTACGGGGTACCGGTGGCCGCTGTCGCCTGTCACAAGGCACAACTGCTGGAGCAGCCGGTGTACGGCGGCGCTCATGCCCGGGCCGCCGCCCTGGTGCACGTCCTCGGTCGGTGTCGGTGGCTGGAGCGCTCCAACATGGCCGTCGCGGCGGCTACGGGCGTGATGTATCTGGAGGCTTCGGGGATCCCGGTGAAACCCACCCGGGACGACGCCGTCGCCCTGCGCGACCTGCTCCGCGACCCCGCCTGCACCGCCGCGAAGATCGCCGCGCTGCTGCGCTCCTGGCCTGCGGTCACCTGATGTGCGGGCCCGACCGAGGCTGGTAGCTCCCGCAGTCGAGCATGGTCATGATCATGTGGCCACTGACGTAGTGAGGGGGCGTGGTGCCTCCCGCGTCGGCCCACGTGTTGGACAGCGATCTCGCCAAGGACCGGTGACGGGACGGCCCTTCACCTCGAACCGGCTCAGAGAGCGGGCGGTTCCCCCGGCTCAGAGAACGCGTGCCACTCCCGCGTAGATGCCGCTGCCTTCCGGAGTCACCGTCCCCGCCGACGTGAACCACTCCGTCGCCGTCACCAGGCCGGGCGTCACGAGATCGAGGCCGTCGAAGAAGCGCGCGACCTCCGCCCGGGTGCGGAAGCCGAGCTGGATGCCGCCCTTGGCGTATTCGGCGGTGACCTGGGCGGCGAGTTCCGGATACAGGTCGGACGCGGCGTGCGACAACACCAGGTAGCTGCCCGACGGCAGTGTCTCCACCAGATTGCGCACGATGCCGTGGGCGTCCTGCTCGTCGGGGACGAAATGCATCAGCGCGATCAACGACAGGGCGATCGGGCGGGTGAAGTCCAGGATGTGCCGGGCGTGTTGGACGATGTCCTGAGGCCGCCGCACATCGGCCTCGATGTAGTCGGTGACCCCCTCGGGGCGGCTCACCAGCAGCGCCTCGGCGTGACGCAGCACGATCGGGTCGTTGTCGGTGTAGACGACTTTCGCTGTCGGCGTGATGCTCTGGACGATCTGGTGGAGGTTGGGCTTGGTGGGAATCCCCGTGCCGATGTCCAGGAACTGGTCGATGCCCTGCTCGGCGAGCCAGGCGGATGCCCGGTGCATGAACGCGCGATTCTGCCGGGCCGCGTCCCTCGCCTCGGGCGGAAGCTTCTCGCCCACCGCCTCGTCGACCGGGTAGTTGTCCTTGCCGCCCAGCAGCCAGTCGTAGACCCGCGCGGGATGCGCCTTACTGGTGTCGAGCAGGGGGAACGACTGCGGATCGATCGTCATGCTGGCTCCCATCGCACCACTGAAACGCGGCAGGCCGAGTGTTTGATCATCCTACTCGGAAGCGTCATGTGATCTGTGCCGTACGGGAGTTGGGCCGACCGGCAGCATCGTGCGGCGGGCCGACCGTGGTGCCTGTCGGATGGATTTCGGCCGCACGCGCGCGACCCGTCCGGTGCGCTGTCCCAGCACGAGGCCGGGCCGTGACCGTGTAGCCCTCCAGCACGGTGCCGTGCGGCCCGGCAGCCGGCCGCGCCGGCGCCCGGAAGCGGTCGTCGCGCACCGCGGCCGGCACGGGCCGGCCCTCCACCCCTCCCAGAGGACCGCGCGCAGCGACGCGGGCCGCCGAGGGCCGCTCCATTCATTCGCCGGGAGCCACGGCGGGCCTGGAAGCGAGGGCCGCGGGCTTCGGTTGCGGGGCTCCGCGAGCGCACGCAGGCTGAAGATGAGACCCGTGGCAGGGGATGGTCGTCGTGAGCGGATCCGCAGGCCGGACGCCCGGGCTGTTCTCGCGCCGGGACCGTGCGGTCATCGCGGCCGCCTCGATCGCGATGCTGCTGGTGCAGATGGACTGGTTCGCGCTGAACCTGATGCTGCCGGTGATCGCCCGCGACTTCGGGACACCGACCACGGACCTGCAGTGGCTGGTGAGCGGCTACATGCTGACCCTCGGCGCACTGATGATCGTCGGTGGGCGGGCAGCCGACCTCTACGGCCGCAGACGGGTCGTCGTCTGGGGGCTGGCGGGCTTCGCCGTGATGTCGGTGGTGTGCAGCACCGCGCAGAACGCGCCGTGGCTGACCGCCGGGCGCGTGGTGCAGGGGACGACAGCGGCGCTGATTCTGCCGGTCGCGGTGGCCGTGGTGACCTCCCACTTCCGTGACGATCGTCAGGGCCGTGCCGTCGGGACCGTTTTCGCCTTCGGCGCGATCGGTACCGCGCTGGGGCCCTTTGTCGGCGGGGCGTTCGCCGAGCTCGTCAGCTGGCGTGCGGTGTTCCTGCTGAACGTGCCGTTCTGCGCGCTGGCGGTCCTGCTCATGCTGCGGTGCGTGACGGAATCGCGGGACAAGGGCGCCGCACGGGGCATGGACCTGCCGGGGGCGATCACCCTGGCCGGGGGCCTGACAGCGGTCATGCTCGCCGTCGACCAGGGGGCGAGCTGGGGCTGGGGCTCGGTGGCCACCGTGGCCTGCTTCGCCTCCGGCGCCGTATTGCTGTGGTTGTTCGTGACGGTCGAGCGGCGCACGGCGGAACCACTGATCGACCTGTCCCTGCTGCACAACAAACCGTTCGTGACGGTGACGGCCGCCGGCACGGTGTCGAACGTCGTGTACTGCCTCATAGCGGTGCTGGCGGCGCTGGATCTGCAACAGGCACGCGGGCTGTCGCCGTTGGAGTCGGGACTGGTCTTCCTGGCACTGTCGGCGGGCGACGGCGCGGCGAGCTACTGGTCGGGGCACCTGGCGCGCCGGTGGCGGGCGGAGGTGTTGATGGCGGCGGGCCTGCTGCTAAGCGGGGTGGCCCTGTTCGCGCTGACCTGGGCAGATCCTCTGCCGCTCTACACCGCCGTGTTCGCGGTGATCGGAGTGGGCATCGGGCTCGGCTGGGCACTCACCAACGCGGCGACCCAGTCGTACGTGTCAGCCGGGCGGCTGGCGGCGGCGTCGGGGCTGGTGCTCACGTCACTGGTGTTGTGGGGCGCGGTGGCCGTGACGGTGGCCGCGACCGTCCTGGAGGCGATCAGCGGATCCGCCGATGGGGCGGCGTCCGACGGTTCGGCGATCGAGGGGCTGCTGCGGGTGGCCGCCGTGCTGTCCGTGGCCGGTGCCGGGCTGCTGGTACCTCTCATCCGCTCCAACGGCACGACGCCCACGGGGGAGTCGGCGGCGCACGAGGTCGAGGCGGCTCCTGGAATTCGCTGAGAGACCTGAGACCGGAGATCGGCGCCGAGGGGCGGGTCGGCTGCTTCGGCATCACCATGGGCACCGCGATCGGAGTGCCGCTTGTGGCGATCGAACCCAGAAGACGTCGCATGGGCTCGCGTGTTCGTGGACCTGCGCGGCCGATGACCCCGCGTGATCGGTTTTGAATCACGCTTTACGCGGCACCCGCAACCGCGGAGGGGCCCTCGTCAGTCCAACAGGACAGTGAGGCAGGCACGATTGTGAGCCGGGGTAGATGTGAAGCGACGTAGCGGTATATCGATGGCACTCGTCATGGTGGCGGTGCTGGCGGGCACCAGCGCCTGTGGCGGGGGGACACCGAAAGCGAGTTCCGACGACGGAAAGGGTGGGTCCGGGAAGGCGACGGCGAGCGCGAAGCCGTCTCCCACGAAGCCCGCGGGGCCACCGATGCTGCTGGAGACGATCACGCCGCAGACCGGAGCCACGGTCGGCGTCGCGATGCCGATCTCGGTGATCTTCACCAATCCGGTGGCCCAGAAGGCGCGGGCCGGCATCGAGAAGCACATGAAGGTGACCAGCTCCCAGCCGATGACGGGCGCGTGGCACTGGTTCGGGGACCGGCGCGCCGACTGGCGGCCCAAGACGTACTGGGCTTCCGGTACGAAGGTGAAGATCGCCGCCGACCTGGAAGGGGTCGCCAACGGCAACGGCCGCTACGGAACGCGTTCCTACGTGCACGACTTCACCGTCGGCGACGACGTCCGCGCGGATGTGTCCGTCACCGGTCACACGATGAAGGTCACGAAGAACGGCGCGCCCGTACGTACGCTGTCGATCAACGCGGGCAGCGCCGAGTACCCCACGTGGAACGGCATCATGGCGGTGATCGACAAGCAGGAGAAGGTCCACATGACCTCGTGCAGCGTCGGCATCAGCTGCACCAAGGGCGCCCCCAACTACTACGACCTGACCCTGCCCTGGGACGTCCACCTCACCCAGTCCGGCACCTACGTCCACTACTCGACGGGCGACCCGAACCCCGGCAGTGGCAGTGCCCGGGGCTCGCACGGCTGTGTCCACCTGTCGATCTCCGACGCCAAGTGGTTCTACGGCCAGGTCAAGCAGGGCGACCCGGTGTCCGTCACGGGCTCCCCGAGGGCGAAGGCCTCGGCCGACAACGGCTACGCCGCCTTCAACCTGAGCTGGGAGCAGTGGCTGTCGGGCAGCGCGAGCGGAGCCGCCACCGCGGGGTGACGTGCCGGGGCCGTGCTGGTCAGAACGGCCAAGGTCAGAACGGCAAAGGTCAGAACAGTGATGGTCAGAAGAGCATGGCCAGATCGCCCGGCCGCACCCGGGCTGTGACGGGGAGGGTGGCCTCGACCTCCCCGTCGGCGCCGTAGGGGACGGGCCGGTCGGCCTCGATACGGATCTCCCGGCCCCGCAGGATCACCACTTCGGGCCGCTCGATGTGCGCGCCGGTCTTGAGCTCGTTCATCAGGGTGAAGAAGAGACGGCGCGGGGCCTCCCGGATCATGACGACGTCCAGCACGCCGTCGTCTATCCGGGCGGCCGGGGCGATGATGCGCCCGGAACCGTAGTAGGCGGAGTTGGCGGCCACGACGGTGTAGCCGCGGTGGAGGTGCTCGTGTCCGTCGACCGTGACGCGGTACGACGCCGGGCGCCAGCCGGTGACCGCGCGCAGACCGCCGGCGTAGTACGAGGCGGCCCCACGGAGCACGCGCGCGTGGTTGGCGTGCTGGTTGGCGAGCGCGTCGACGCCCGCGTACACGCTGCCCAGGACCACGGTGCGCGGGTGCACCGCCGATTCCACCTCGATGGTGTCCACGCGGCGCGGCTCGTGGTGGAGCAGGACACGGGCCAGGTCCGCGGCTGCGGTGGGCAGTTGGAGCGCCCGGGCGAAGTCGTTGCCGCGGCCCGCAGGTACCAGGCCCAGCACGGTGTCCGTCCCGCTGAGGGCACCGCCGATACCCCCGGCGATCCCGTCACCGCCGACGGCGAGGACGACCCGGCCCCGCTCCCCGGCGCGGAGCGCGAGCTCCTGAGCGTGGGTCAGGCTGCGGCTGTACTCGGTGTCCAGTCCGGCTCCGGCCTCCCGCAGCAGGCGGGCGACCTGGAGCAGCGCGGCCGCCCCGGTCGAGCCGCCCGCGGTGGGGTTGACGACGGCGGTGAACTGTCGCATCGGTGTGCCTCCGGGCGGTGACGGTGGGGCGGGACGGGACGGGGGAGGGGCGGAGCCTGAGCACGGCAACGGCGTGGGGTCGGGTCTTCGACGGCGGCAACGGCGTTGGAGCCGGAGCCCGATGACGGACCGGCGGCCCCATGGCCGCCGGAAAACCCTTGCGGGGGAGTCAGTCCACGGGCAGCAGGATCCCGGGATTGAGCAGGCCGTCGGGGTCCAGCCGCCGCTTGACGGCGCGCAGCGCCTCGATGCCCAGGGGCCCGGCCTCCCGGACGTACGCGTCGCGGTGGTCCGTTCCCACGCCGTGGTGGTGGCTGATGGTTCCGCCCGCGTTCAGGACGGCCTCGTTGGCGGCCTGCTTGGCCGGCGCCCAGTGGGCCACTGCGTCCTCGCCCTGGGCGGAGACCACGGTGAAGTAGAGCGAGGCACCGTTCTCGTACACGTGCGAGATGTGGCACATGACCAGCGGCGGGGTGCCCGCCGCGGAGAGCGTCTCGGTCAGCGCGGTGCGCACGGCGGCGTAGAGCTCGGGAACACGTGACCAGAAGGTCGCGGTCTCCAGGGTCTCGGCGAAGGCCCCGGCGTCGAGCAGGGAGTCCCGCAGGTAGGGGGCCGAGTAGCGTCCGTGCGCCCAGCGTTCGCCGGGCTCGGCTCCCAGACAGGTGCCTCCGGCGGCACGCAGAACCGCGGCGGCTCGCTCGCGACGGTAGGCCGTGTCGTCCTCGGTCCCCTCGTATCCGGCGATCGCCGTGCATCCGGCGTTCGTCGGTGTCTCGGCCGAGCCGATGGCATCGGGCTGGGCGAGACCGATGAGGGTCTCGGTCTCGTCGGACAGGCGCAGCACCGTGGGGCGCGGTCCGTCCTGGGCGAGTCGGCGCAGGGCGGTGGCGCCCTCCTCGAAGGAGGCGAACCGCCATCCCTCGTAGATACGGGTCTGCGGCTGCGGCTTGATCCGCACCGTGACGGCGGTGATGACTCCGAAGGCGCCTTCGGAGCCGAGGATCAGCTGCCGCAGATCGGGTCCGGCCGCCGAGCGGGGCGCGCGGCCCACGTCCAGGGTGCCTTCCGGCGTCGCGAGGGTGAGGCCGAGGACCATCTCGTCGAAGCGGCCGTATCCGGCGGAGGCCTGTCCGCTGGAACGGGCGGCGGCGAATCCGCCGATGGTGGCCCACTCGTAGGACTGGGGGTAGTGCCCGAGGGTGAACCCGTACTCGGCCAGGAGCGCCTCTGCGTCGGGGGCGCGCAGGCCCGGCTGGAGTGTGGCGGTGCGGGAGACGGGGTCGATGTCGAGCAGACCGTTCATACGGCGCAGGTCGAGGGCGACGAAGGCGTGGCGTTCGGGGGCGAGGCCGCCGACGACGGAGGTTCCGCCGCCGAACGGGACGACGGCGAGGCCGTGTTCGGCGCAGGCGCGCAGCACGGCGAGCACCTCGTCGTGGTCGGCGGGCAGGACGACGGCCGCGGGGGCGTCCCCGACGTCGCCCGCGCGGATCTTCAGCAGGTCGGGCGTGGACTTTCCGCGGGTGTGCCGGATCCGGCTCTCCGCGTCGGTACGCACATGGGTCTCGCCGCCGACGGCGTCCGCCAGCGCACGCAGGGCGGGGGCAGGCGGGGGCTCGGGGACGGAGATCTCTTCGAGGGCGCGTGTCGCGGTGTCCCGCGGTTTGACGCCGAGCAGGTCCCGCAGCAGGCCGGTCACCGAGTCGGGCAGCGGTGCCGCCTTGCCGGGGTCGCCCCAGCCACTCCACAGCATATCCATGAACTTCTGTCCTCATCGGTCGGTTCGCGACGCGCCGTCTGCCGCACGGCCGCACAGGGCGTTACACTGTTACACATGACGCCTATTCGTCACAACCACTCGGACAGCGATCCCGTGCTCGACGCCGTACGCGACTGCGTGCTGGCGGTCGGTGTCCGGCGCACCACCCTGACCGACGTGGCCCGCCGCGCCGGCGTCTCGCGGATGACGCTCTACAGGCGCTGGCCCGATGTGCGGTCGCTGGTCGGCGATCTGATGACCCGTGAGTGGATCGACGTGGCGACCGGCGCCATGCCGCAGCGGCAGCCCGACCGGGAGATGCGCACCCTGATCGTGGACGGGCTGGTGACCGGGGTCGAGGCCTTCCGGGCCCACCCGCTCTTCCGCAAGATCATCGACGTCGACCCCGAACTCCTGCTGCCCTATGTGCTGGACCGCCGCGGAGCCAGCCAGGAAGCCCTCCTGGGTCTCCTCGCCGACGCCTTGGCGGAGGGCCACGCGGACGGGTCGGTGCGACGCGCCCCCACTCAGCGGCAGGCCCGCGCCGTCCTGCTCGTGGTCCAGTCCTTCACCCTGTCGCTGCGGACCATGACCGAAGAGGACGACCCCGAACTGACCAGCACCGCCTTCCTGGACGAGCTGCGCACCCTTCTGGAGAGGACCCTCACGCCATGAGCTCCACAAGCATTCCGTCCGGCCCGGCCGCGACGGTCCCCGGATCGTCGCTCTCCGCCGCTCGCCGCCGCCGCGAACTGGCGGAGGCCGTGAACGGCGACGTGGTGGACGTCCTGGTCGTCGGACTCGGCGCCACCGGCTCCGGGGTCGCCCTGGACGCCGCCGCGCGCGGACTCAGCGTCGTCGCCGTCGACGCCCACGACCTCGCCTTCGGCACGTCACGCTGGAGTTCCAAGCTCATCCACGGCGGACTGCGCTACCTGGCCTCCGGGCAGCTCGACGTCGCTCACGAGAGCGCGGTCGAACGCGGTGTCCTCATGGGGCGCACCGCCCCTCACCTGGTGCGCGCCCAGCCCTTCGTGCTGCCCCTGACACCGTTGGTGTCGCGCGGTCAGGCCTCCCTGGCGTGGGCCGGCTTCCGGGCCGGCGACACCCTGCGGCTGGCGGCCCGCACCTCCCGTGCCACCCTGCCCGCGCCGCGCCGCCTCTCTGCGGTGGAGGCCCGTCATCTGGCGCCGTCCGTGCGTCCCGGTGGCCTGCGCGGCGGTCTGCTGTCCTGGGACGGCAGGGTCACCGACGACGCCCGTCTCGTCACCGCGCTCGCCCGCAGCGCCGCCGCCCGCGGAGCGAAGATCCTCACCCGGGTCAGGGCCCTGGAGGTCGGCGGGACCGGCGCCCGTGTCCGCGACGAACTCACGGGGGAGCAGGGCGAGATCAGGGCCCGCGCGGTGATCAACGCGTCCGGCGTATGGGCGGGCGACCTGGTCGACGGCATCCGCATCCGGCCCTCGCGAGGAACCCATCTGGTCCTGCGCGCCGACCTGTTCGGGCCTCTGCCCGCCGGCCTGCACATCCCGATCCCGGGTGAGACCAATCGATTCGTCCTCGTCCTGCCCCAGGACGACGGCCGCGTGTACGTGGGCCTGACCGACGAGCCCGTCGACGGTGACATACCGGATGTGCCGGAGGTGCCCGAGTCGGACGTCGGCTTCCTACTGGATGTGCTGGGCTCCGCCCTGGACACTCCGGTGCGGCGCCATGACATCGTCGGCGCGTTCGCGGGGCTGCGCCCCCTGCTGGACACCGCGCCGACGCGGTCGGGCGAGACCGCACGCACCTCCGACATCTCGCGCCGGCACGCCGTCCTCACCTCCGGTGAAGGGGTGATCACCGTGGTCGGCGGCAAGCTCACCACCTATCGGCGGATGGCACAGGACGCCGTCGACGCGGCGGTCGAGGCCCGCGGCCTGCGCGCCGGTGCATCGACCACCGCCTCGCTCCCGCTGGTCGGAGCCGCCGCTCCGCACCGGCTCGGCTCGCTGTCCGCCCCCGGCCACCTGATCCGCCGCTACGGCACCGAGGCCCCCGCCGTGCACGCGCTCGGCGCCCGCGACCCCCACCTGAACGAGCCCGTGGTGCCCGGAAACCCCGTCACGCGAGCCGCCCTGCTGTGGGCCGTGCTGCACGAGGGCGCGCTCGACGAGGCCGACCTCCTGGACCGGCGCACCCGCATCGGCCTCGTGCCGCAGGACCGGGCGGCGGCCGTGGCCGCGGCCCGGGAAGCCCTCGATGCGGCCGCCGCCCAGCCTGCCTGACACACCCTCATGGACCGCCCCCGGTGGGCGGCTCGGAGCCGGCCCGAAGGCGGCGCCGGCCGCGGACAACGCCGACGGGGCGGCGTACGCCGACGCCGTGTCGGAGCACGCCGCCCCGGAGCGGGACGAGCTACGGGCCGTGCGGCCCTCAAGCTGCTGACCGGTTCGTCTCCCGCTACTTCGGGTCGCGGTCGAACAGCGACTTGGACCAGAGGTAGCCGAGCGCGGTCAGTCCCAGGCACCAGGCGACGGCCAGCCACCCGTTGTGGCCGATCTCGCTGCCGAGCAGCAGGCCGCGCAGCGTCTCGATGGCCGGGGTGAACGGCTGGTACTCGGCGATCGGCTGGAACCAGCCCGGCATCGCGTCGACCGGCACGAAAGCGCTGGAGAGGAGCGGCAGGACCATCAGCGGCAGGGCGTTGTTGCTGGCGGCCTCGGCGTTCGGGCTGGACAGGCCCATCCCGACAGCGATCCAGGTGAGCGCCAGGGCGACGAGCACGAGCAGTCCGAACGCCGCGAGCCACTCCAGGGCGGTGGCATCCGTGGACCGGAACCCGATGGCCACCGCGACGGCCCCGACGAGGACCACGCTCATCACACACTGCAGCACGCTGCCGACGACGTGCCCGATGAGCACCGACCCGCGGTGGATCGCCATCGTGCGGAACCGGGCGATGATGCCCTCGGTCATGTCGTTGGAGACGGACACGGCACTGCCGATCGTGGTGCCTCCGATGGTCAGCATCAGGATGCCCGGGACGAGATACGCGAGGTACTCGGAACGGTCCGCCCCGCCGTTCCCGATGCCGGCGCTCATCACATCGCCGAAGATGTAGACGAAGAGCAGCAGCAGCATGACCGGCGTGAGCAGCAGATTCAGCGTCAGGGACGGGTAGCGCCGCGCGTGCAGCAGATTCCGCCGCAGCATCGTGGACGAGTCGCGCACGGCGAGCGAGAGGGAGCTCATCGCACATCCTCCTTGGGCTGGTTGAGCTGGTTGAGCTGGTTGGGCTGGCTCGGCAAGGTGGTGGTGCCGGTCAGGGCGAAGAACACGTCGTCCAGGTCGGGGGTGTGCACGGTCAGCTCGTCCGCCTCGATGCCGGCCGAGTCCAGCCGGTCGAGGATGGAGCGAAGCTCGCGCTGACCGCCGTCGCCGGGAACCTGCAAGGCCAGCGCCTCGTCGTCCCGGGAGGCCTCGCGCAGCGCGCTGGCGGCGGACCGGTACGTGGCCGGGTCGGTGAAGCGGAGTCGCACGTGTCCGCCGGGGATGAGCCGCTTGAGCTCCTCCGCGCTCCCCTCGGCGGCGATCCTGCCGTCGTTCAGCACCGCGATGCGGTCGGCGAGTTCGTCGGCCTCGTCCAGGTACTGCGTGGTGAGGAAGACGGTGACGCCGTCCGAGACGAGTTCACGGATGATCTGCCACATGTTGTGGCGGGCACGCGGGTCGAGGCCGGTGGTCGGCTCGTCGAGGAAGATGATCCGCGGGCTGCCGACCAGCGTCATCGCGATGTCCAGGCGGCGCTTCATGCCGCCCGAGTAGGTCGAGGCGGGCTTCTTCGCCGCCTCGACGAGGTCGAAGCGCTCCAGCAGCTCGGCGGTGACCCGCCGCCCCTCGCTCTTGGAGAGGTGGTGCAGATCCGCCATGAGCAGCATGTTCTCCTCGCCGGTGATCAGTCCGTCGACGGCGGAGAACTGGCCGGTGACACCGATCGCGGCCCGCACCCCGTCCGGTGACGTGGCGAGGTCGTGGCCCGCGACCTGGGCCTGCCCGCCATCGGCGGCGATGAGCGTGGAGAGGATCTTGACGGCGGTGGTCTTGCCGGCGCCGTTCGGCCCGAGCAGCGCGAACACGGACCCGGCCGGGATGCGCAGATCGATGCCGTCGAGCACGGTCTTGTCGCCGTACGACTTGCGCAGACCGATGGCGGAGACAGCGGCCGGCGACGGGCGACCGTTCCTCTGCCTGGATGTGGGCATGACAGATGAAGGCATGGGGCCCTCCCGTTAGAAGGCTGGAGCGTGTCTGGGGGAGTGAGTGAGCCGAGGCCGGTGCTTCCGGGGTCAGGTCTTGGCGCGGCGGACGTCGATGTTGCCGTACCGGGTGCGGGCGCGGACGTTGACGGTGTCCTCGGTCTTCTCCGGGGTCTCGGACGCGGTGAGCGTGTTGCGCACTTGGCCGGAGCCGGAGCTGACATCGAGCCAGGCGGCCGTACCCTCGCGGACGCCCACCTCGATGGCGCCGTACGAGGTCTCCAACTGGACGGTGCCACGGGCCACTTCACCGACCCGCAAGGTGCCGTGGGCGGTGGTCGCGGTGACCGAGTCCTCGGCGCGCCGGATCTCGATGTCGCCGTTGGAGCCGCTCACCCGCAGCTCGCCGGTCGCGGCGCCGACGGTCGTGGTGCCGTGCGAGTTCTTCAGGACGGCGGCGCCGTCGACGAGGCCCACGCGCAGGCTGCCGGAGCTGGTGGTGATCTCGGCCATGCCCTCGACCCGGTCCACGGTGATCGAGCCGTGCGACGCGGTCAGCTTCAGCGGGCCGGTCGTGTCGAGGCGGACGTCGCCGGACGAGGTCTTCACACGGACCTCGCCGAGCCGGCCCTCGCCGAGCACCTGGGTCCAGGAGCCGGTCATGTCGATGCGCGAGCCCGTGGGCAGTTCGACCGTCACGTCGACCGTGCCGGTGCGCCCGACGAGATAACGCGGCTTGGGCGTCCTGACGGTCAGTACGCCGCTCACGTACGTCACCTCGGTCTGGTCGGCCGCCCGGACGTCCAGGTCCCGCTTCGGGTCGCGGGGGCGTACCTCGGCGACGGTGTCGAGGCGGTCGCCCGCGGTGAACTGGATGGAGCCGGCCTCCACGTGCGCGGTGACCGAGATCGGTTCGGGAGTGTCGAAAGAAGTCATGGCTGTCCCGTCCTCTTGGGTCTTCAGGTCGTCCCCGCTGGTGGGACGTGGTGTGGGTGAATTGCGGCGGGCGCGGGCGCGGCTAGCGCACCCAGCCCGTGAAGCTCTGTCCGAGGGTCTGGGTCTTCTCCGTCGTACGCGGCCGGGCGCCGCCGTCGAGCGCGGCCGACACGGCCCGTACCAGCCACGCGTTGACCGACAGCCCCTCGCGGCCGGCGGCCTCCTCGGCGCGCGCCTTGAGGTGGGCCGGCAGACGCAGATTGACGCGGGCGTTGCCCCCCTCGTCTCCGTCGACGGGCGCCTGCGCCTTGAGTGGTTCGAAGGGCGCGGCCGGCTCCACGGGGGCGCCACCGTCGGTGGGCGGCGTCACCACGAACTCCGGGTCGAGCCCGCGCAGCCGTACGTCGACCGAGCCGGGAGCGAGTTCACGGGTGATCTCGTCCATCGCGGCGGAGAGCACGTTGAGCATGGTCAGTCGGGTCGCCGACTCCAGGGGAGCGGTGAGCCTCTCGGCCAGCTCGCGGGCATCGTCGCCGCCGGCTTCAGCGGCCACCGCGAGTTCGCGGCGGAGAGTGTCGATATACGGCGTGAGGTCCATGACGCCATAGTGGCACCACTATGGCTCCGCCTGCAAGTCATTAGGTGCCATCTCTGGATGGCTGCTCCGAAGCAGCCGTTCTGACCTGCGAAAATGAGCTGACGCCTACTTGGCGGATTGTGGCGCCGTGGCCGCTTAGGTGCCTTCGGGGCCGCCGAGTGGCTCCGGATGACGCCAGGTGGTGCCAGATGGTGCCACCTGCGCCATCCGCAGGGCGGCACCCTGACGGCCGGCCGCGACGCACCGTCCATTGGCGGCACGGTCGGCGCGTGTCGGACCGGACACCACCGCTCCGGAGTGGGCGTTGCCGAGACTGGCCGCATGAGTGAAGAATCCGGACCACCGCCGTCAGCCGAACGACGCGAACGTCAGCAAACCGTCGTCATGGCGACCCTCACCGTCCTGGCGGGCGCGGTCGACGCGGTCAGTTTCCTGACCATGGGGCACGTCTTCACCGCGCTGGCGACGGGCAACCTGCTCTTCCTGTCCTTCGCCGTCGCCGGCGAAGGACAGGTGCCGGTGGCTCGCCCCGCCATCGCGCTGATCGCCTTCGTGCTGGGGGCCGCGGCCGGAGCCCTGACCACAAGCGGCCTCGTCGCACGACACCGGCACTGGTTCGCGGCCGCCCTGGCAGTGGAAGGGGTACTCCTGGCGCTCGCGGGTGCCACGGCTCTGTGGCGGCACGGTTCCGCCTCGCTCGCCGACGATCCGGACAACCTGGTCATCGCCATCGTCGGCTTCGCCATGGGGCTGCGCGCGGACACCGCCCTGCGCGCGGCTGTTCCCGGCATGCCGACCCTGCTCGTTCAAGTGTCACTGGTCCGCCTCATCCACGGCCTCACCGGAGCCATTCCCGCGACCCCGCAACGGCGTACGATCCGGGGCCGACTCATCGCGACCGTCGTCGGCATCTTCGCGGGCGGTGCCCTCGGCACCCTCATCACGCCGTGGGGGACGGGTCATTCGCTGCTCGCCATCGCGGCCGCGGTCCTGCTCATCGCCTTCCTCAACGTGCTCCTGGCGCGCTATCGCCTGCTCGCGCCGGAACTCATCGGCTGAGGCGAGTCCACTCGGTGGTCGGCACCGGGTCGGCGCACCGGCGGGCTGCCGCAACAGAGGCAGTTGCGGCGGTTGCATGGACGACCCGGGGGCGACATCATCAGTGCAGGTCACGGGCATGCATCGGTTGACGGAGTCACTGTCGGGCGAAGATCGGCAGCGGCTATTCTCCCTGTATGTCCCCAACTGCTGCGCGGCGTCTGCTGCGTGACGACCCGCGCACTGCCGAGGTGGCCGTCCGCGAGGTCGTCCCTCTTCCACTCCGCAAGGCGGAGGCTCTGCTCCGCGCGCTCCGGTCCGGGGAAACGGTGCTGGCCCTCTACCACCAGGGGCTGGGGTACGCCGCGCTCACCGAGGACTCGCTCATCCTCCTGAGTGGGGAGGCGTCTTCGCGGGTCGCGAGGCCTCTGGTGATTCTGCGTCCCGCGTACGGGGCCGCGTCACGCGTGGACGTGTCCGTGGACGGACGACGGATCACCGTGTGGGGGTCGCGGATCGACGCGTCCGGTGAACTCCTGCAGGGGGGCGAGGAGATGGCGTCCAGCACCCCTTCGGATGATGAGCGTCTGACCGCGGTCGTCGCCGGCGAGAGGCTTTCGCTGCCCGACGACCACAAGAAGGCGCTGCTCGCGGAGCTCGAACCGGGCGAATCCGTGCGGGCTCTCTACCATTGCGGCTGGGGCTATGCCGCGCTCACCGGGAACGGACTCGTCCTTCTCCGCAATCTCATAGTGCCCAAGGCGACCCGGGTGCCCGAACCCGTGCCTGTCCTTCGCCTGGAGCACGGCATCCTCAACTCCGCCGTGATCGTGGTCGACGGCAAGGAGCGCAGGCTGCACGGCTCCCAGCTCGACCCGAAGGGGGAACTCCTCGCAGCGATGGGGGAGCTCCTGCCTGCCGATTCCTCGATACGTCCCCGCGGCAGGACGCGATGGTCCGCATGGGCCCGCAGGCGTCCCCTTCTCGCCTTCGTGGTCGCGGTGACCGTGTTCGCCGCAGCCTGGGGCGCGGTCCATGAGACACCGGCCAAGGCCCGCGCCGGCCACCCCGTGGCCGTGCCGGACTTCACGGGGGTCACGCTCACCACGGCCGTCGCGGACGCCCGACGCCAATCCTGGCTGACGGTGGCCACAGCCGACGCCTCCTCCGCCTTCCGGCCGGTGACCGTTGGAGAGCCGGGCTGGCGGGTCTGCTTCCAGACGCCCTCTCACCAGGAAACGGCTCGTCCGTCCGCCCGTACGCTACGGCTGTACGCGGTCCCCGAGAAGGAGGCGTGCCCGACGCGGCTGCTCGCCCCGCGACGGATGGTCATGCCGGACCTCGTCGGCGAGAGGTTCGACGAGGCCTCAGGTGTCCTTGGTGACCTCGGCCTTGCGTACACGGTCGCCCGGAACGCCTACACGGGGGAGCGCATGTACGACGGCTCTCGGCGCGTGGACGACTGGCGCGTGTGCCGCCAGCGGCCTGCACCCGACCGTGAGGTTCTGCTGTCGGCCCAGGCCGATCTGTGGCTGATCGGTCCCGGCGCCTCCTGCACTCAGCCCAGTCCGAAACCCAGTCCGAAGCCCAAACCGAAGCCGAAGCCCGCGCCCAAGCCGAAGCCCGAGCCGAAACCGCAGCCGGGCACCGGGGGGACGGGCGGCTCAGCGGCGACGGGTGGTACGTCAGGAGGCGGCACCGGTGGTGGTTCCGGCGCCGGTTCCTCCAGCAGCTCGGGCGGAACCACCGGCAGCACCGGAAGCCGGCCGGGCATCCAGTTCGGGGGGTACTGCTCTCCCGTGGGTGCCATCGCGACGACTGCCGACGGGCGACCCGCGAAGTGCTTCATGGGCAGGGACGGCCGCGCTCGATGGGGTTACAACTCCGGCTGATCCGGGCCGGTCCGGGCGTGAGCCCTCGGTGTTGCCGGATACCGGCAGCCCAGCGGGGTTCTACGTTCCGAGCCGCACCCTGTCGACCGATCCCTGGCCTGTGGCTGACTGCTCCCGGAGCGAACGGGACAGGGGAGTGACGGTGCGGACGGTGGACGGACGGGTGTCGGCGCGGATCCGGCAGGAGCGGCGGCATGCGGCGGCCTGGGTGCTGCTCGGGTTGGCCTTGCTGGCGGTGGCCGCGGGTCTGAGCGTCACCGTTCCCGAGCGGATTGCCACGGAGAGGGCGTTCCTGGGCGCCCGGCCGTGCGGCGGCGCGGCAGTGGCACGGGACGTGGAGAGCTGCCTGCGCACGATGCGTGGGACGGTGCTCTCCGCCGAGCGGGCCAAGAGCGGCAAGACGACGGTCTTCCGTGTGCGGTTGCGTCCGCCGGTTCAGGCCCCTGCTGATCAGGCGTTCGACCTCGATGCGCAAGGCGACTTGTCGGAGCTCATCAAGCCTGGTGCGGAGGTGGAGGTCACGACCTGGCGGTACGTCCAGGTCGCCGTCAGATACGACGGGGTCCGCGAGACGCTTTCACGGCTGCCGGACGAGAATGCCACCGTCTTCACCGGATTCGCTCTGGCCGGTCTGTGGTCGGCGACCCTGGCCTTCGTCGCCGCTTTCGGCGGCGTCCGCCGGGCACGCTGCCTCGCCACCGGCCGCCCCGTCGTTCCCCCGGTCCCGTTCAGCGTGGCGAAATGCGTAGGGATGGTGGCCCTGCCCTTTGCCGCGGCGCTCTGTGCCGGTCGTCTCTGGGACACCTGGACGGCTGTGGTCATGACGGTGATCATCTGGGCGCTGACAGCGGTCCCGGTCACTGTCCTGGTCCTGTATTGGGACCGGGACCCGTCCTCGACAGCGCCGCCCGGCAAGCAGCTCGACGCCGAGCTCAGCCGCTCCGACTGACGCGGCGCGAGACAGGCTTCGAAGCACCGGCCCCGGTCCGGCACCGGCACACTCCGCCACCGGCCGTTCCCGGCGCGGACCCGCTGCCGTACGCCAGCGGTGTTCGACGCCGTGGCCCGGTATCACCGTCCCTGATGTCGAGCCCGCTGTTTCAGCGCCTCCGCCAGGGCGGGGAGTTCCTCGTGCGCCAGCCGTCCCAGCAACGCGCCGGCGAAGACGACGACGCCCACACCGACCAGCCAGGACTGGACGACCAGGACGGTACCGAAGGGTCCGTAGGTGACGGCGCTGGACGCGATCAGGGGTGAGAAGACGAGACGCGAGAAGGCCCGAAGTCCCAGCAGCCCGAGAGCCGTCAGGGCCGCGCCGGGCAAGAGGGCGCTCAGGGCGATCCGTCCGCCGAGCAGCATCCACTGCGACCACCAGAAGAACAGGACGGCGCTCAGCGTCGCGGTCAGCGTGCCGGCGGCCGAGTGGCGCCATAGTGTGGTGGTCGCGGTGACGTAGAGGGATCCGATGAGCACCGCGAGCCACAGCACCTGGCGCCATCTCGCGTACCAGCGGGCCGGAGGCAGGTTCCAGACCTTCTCGTAGCCGGTCTGCACCGCCGCCCCGAAGCTCAGTCCGAAGACGGCGAGAGCGGCGAGGCCGAAGGCGGTCGTGGTCTGCAGGACCTGGCCGGGCCGTGCGAACAACTGCGCCACCTGCTGTCTGGCGGCCCTCGATACGCCGAGCCCGTCCCCCAGCCACTGCGCGAACCCCCGTCCGTGCGCCGGATCGGCCGCGGAGACGACGATCAGGAGGGGCACGAGTGTGAGGAATCCGAGCGCCGCGAAGCTCAGCGACCGCTGCCCCAGTTCGATCTCCCGGCTCCGCCGCCATCCCCGGCCGACGGGGGATTCGCGCAGCACGCGACACAGCCGTACCCGTGCGGACGGGAGGTCGTGGTCGTCGGCGGCGGTGGGAGCCTTCTTCGGCATGCAGGTCGACTATCACAGATGACGACATCGCCAACAGCCTTACGGGGGAGCCAGGTTGGCTCCGGGTGCCCGGCGAGCCCGGCCGGAAGTGGAGCGGTCCGGCCGGGAGAGACGCACCGACGGGTGATCAGCCCAGTGCGAACTTCTGGGCGGCGGATGCGTTGCAGTCCCAGATCCGCAGGCGGGTGCCGTTGGCCGTGGCGCCGTCGGGGGAGTCCAGGCAGCGGCCCGACTGCGGGTTGAGCAGGGAGCCGTCGGCCTGTTGCTGCCAGATCTGACCACCGGCCGCGTTGCAGTCCCAGAGTTCCACCTGGGTGCCGTTGGCGGTGCCGTTGCCGTTGATGTCGAGGCAGCGGCCCAGCGTGTGCAGCCGGCCGTCCGAGCTGTGGAACCAGTGCTGGTCGACCGCGTACGACTGGCAGCTCCACAGCTGTACGGCGGTGGCGTTGGACCCGTTGTCGTCCCCGGCCACGTCAGCGCAGGTGCTGCCCGGTCCTATGACGGGCGCGCCCGCGTTGACGGCGAACTTCTGGGCGGCGGACGCGTTGCAGTCCCAGATCCGCAGGCGCGTGCCGTTGGCCGTGGCGCCGTCGGGGGAATCCAGGCAGCGGCCCGACTGCGGGTTGAACAGCGAACCGTCGGCGCGCTGCACCCACTTCTGGCCTCCCACCCCGTTGCAGTCCCAGAGTTCGACCTGGGTGCCGTTGGCGGTGCCGTTGCCGATGATGTCCAGGCAGCGGCCGATGGTGGCGAGGGACCCGTTGGCGTTGTGCGTCCAGTGCTGGTCCTCGGCATAGGACTGGCAGTTCCACAGCTGTACGGAGGTGCCGTTCACCCCGGTGTCGTCCGCGGCGACGTCGACGCATTGGTTCCCGGGTCCGGTGATGGTGGCCTGCGGTCCGTTCGGGACGTTGGTCTGGCCCGAGTAGCCGACCGAGACGATGTTCGCCTGCACGGCGTTCTCGGCCGCGTCGGTCGGATAGCCCGACACCATGACGCCCTCGAAGAATGTCCCCATGTTCCAGTTGCTGTTGTCGCCGCCCGTGCCCAGGATGATGCCGCCCTCCTGCTGCATCGGCCGGTACCCGCCCCGCGAGGGCAGCGCGCCGTCCCACCAGGTCGTCAGACCGCCCGACTGCGCGTTGCCTCCCTTCAGCGCGTACGTGGTCTGCCCGTTGTTCTTGAGGACGGCCGTCACGTACGTGCTGTTGTTGCCCTTGTTCGCGGTGTTGGAGCCGTTGTCGCCCTGGAACATGCCGTTCTCCAGGTCGGCTTCGATCCAGGGCCCGGAGCCGGAGCAGGGCGCGAAGTAGCAGGTGGTGGCGATGGACACGGCGTCCATGTGGCCGTTGCCCGTGTCGGCCGGTGTGGCCTCCGCGTTGCCGTAGTCGAAGCAGCAGGCGGAGCCGACGTGGGTGCCACTGGCGACCATGTAGGCGCCTTCCGGCTGCCCGTTGACGGCGGTGCCCGACGCGGCGCCGTGGGAGCGGTAGCCGACACCGGGGGAGACCCAGATCCCGTACACCTTGTGGCCGCCCGCGGTGACCGACAGTTCACTCGCGTCCGCGCCCCGGTCGGCGCCCATCCCGGCCGTGCCCGCCGGGCCGGGGAACAGGTCGTTGTGGCGGGACGTCTGGTCGTACACCTCGGAAATACTGCACGTGCTGTTCGCGCAGAAGGTGTCCTGCCGCTCGGCGTTCGCATAGCCGCCGGCCGACAGCGGTCCGATGTCGGTTCTCGCGCCGTCGGAGGCGCGGGTGACTTGATAGAGCGGGCCGTTGTAGGCCGAGAACAGCGCACGTGTCGTGCTGTGGGCGGCGACGCACGGGGTGCCCGCGCCGGCGTAGATGTCGCAGGGCTGTGATCCGGCCGCCTGGGCGACGCCGGGCAGGCCTACCAGGAAGGTCACCAGGAGGCCGACGGCGGCGGCGACGGACAGCAGGGCGCGACGCAGCCGACGGAGTCGGGGTACCGGCCCGGTCGCCGGAGACGGGATGAGACGCGAGGAGGCAGATCTTCTTCTGCGCATGTGTGCTCCCGGGGTGGAGGGTGGAGCTACAACTCGCCCTCGGAACAGCCGAGTTCAGGCTGCCTGACGACTGTGACGGAAGTTACGCGCGCTGGTCGATTGCGTCAATATTTGTTGCTTTTCTTTTTGGTCGCCTCTTTCCTGTGTCCGAACATGTGGCTTTGCGCGACCGGCGGCCGACGCGGCGGCCTCCCTGGCGCATCCTCCGCGCGACGCCGGAGCGCCGGTGCGGCGAGGACGTATGCGGTGGTGCCGACGGGTGCCGTCGGCCACGGACCCCTCCCTGACCGGTGCCGGGTCGGCCCGCCCTGCCCTGACGGTCGTGCCCGGCATCGATCCCCGGAGGTCGTGATCAACGGCCGCGAACGAGTCGGAAATTGAAAAGGATACGACGACCGAAAAACGCCCACGGCGGCCCGCCGGAGTTCTTTCGATCAGCATCGCTGTGCAACATTCGGACGAGGTCGAGTAACACCCTTGGAGGGGAAACGCGTTGTCGCCCACCACGGGATCCGAAAACCGATCCCTGAACGTTCTCACGCCGTCCAGTGACGAACGGCTCACCACTGAATGGGCCGGTGGAAAAGGGAAGAACCTGCACACCCTGACCGTGTCCGGATTTCAAGTACCGCGATGGTCGATCCTCGGTCTGGACGTATTCGCCGAATTCTGCCGTGGCAGCGGACTGGACGAGCACCTGGCACGGCTCCTCGACGACGGCTGGGAGTCGAGAGCCCGTCAGATCGCCACGGAGATCGCCCACCTGATCGAGGCCGCACCGCTCGACGACCGCCTCACCGACGCCATCGGACTGGCCTACGGGCTGGCCGGCGGAGGCGCGGTCGCCGTCCGCTCGTCCGGCTCGCAGGAGGACGGCGCACGGCACTCCTTCGCCGGACAGTTCGACAGCTTCCTCAACGTCCGCGGACTCGGCGAGGTCATCGACCACGTCCGCCGCTGCTGGGCCTCCGCCTTCTCCGAACGCTCCCTGCGCTACCGCGCGCAGCACGCGCTGCCGCCCGACGCCGGTGGCGTCGCCGTCATCGTGCAGCACATGGTGGCCGCCGAGCGCAGCGGCGTGCTGTTCACCGCCGACCCGACGACCGGCCGCACCGACCGGCACGTCGTCAGCGCCGTCCACGGTCTGGGGGAGGGGCTGGTCTCGGGCGCGGTCGACGCGGACACCGTCGTCCTGGACGCCGCCACCGGCGAGCCCCTGACCACGGTGATCGGCGACAAGCAGGAGCGCCACGACGCCGGATCCGGACCCGGCTGCCGGGTGTCACCCGTCGCCGACGAGGACCGCGCCACGCTGTCCCTGACCGCCGTTGACCTGGCCCGGCTGCACGAGGCCGGGGTCCGCGTCACCGCGCACTACGGTGCCCCCCAGGACATCGAATGGGCCATCGCCGAGGACACCCTGTGGATCCTGCAGAGCCGACCGGTCACCACCCTCGCCCCGGCCGCCGGTCCCGCCCCGAAGCCCGGGGGAGACCTGCGGATCTGGGACAACTCCAACATCATCGAGAGCTTCAGCGGCGTCGTGTCGCCGCTCACCTACAGCTTCGCCGCCGACACCTACGCGAAGGTATACGACAGTTACGCCCGCGCCCTGGGCGTCCGCGGCGAGCAACTGCGCGAGGTGCGGGAGTGGACCCCGCACCTCCTGGGCTATGTCCACGGACGGGTCTACTACAACCTGTTCCACTGGTATCGCATGGTCCGCCTGGCGCCGCTGTACCCGCTCAACCGGCGCGTCCTGGAGAAATCCCTCGGCGTCGCGGAGAGTATTTCCGACGAAGTCGCCGACACACTCCATCCGTTCACGCCCCGGTCCGGACTGCGCGGCCGGCTCTCGCGTCTGGCGCGCACGGTGATCTTCGTCGGGAGATTCCTCACCATCCGGAAATCCGTGGAGATGTTTCGGCGGGATTTCTATCGCGCGTACGCGGTATTCAACAATGTCGACTACGACGCGCTTCCCGGTGACGAGACCTATCGTCGATTCCGGCGGCTGCAACGGGAACTCATCGAGAAATGGGGCCCGTTGCAGACTCTGGACGCGACCATCCTCCTCTCCGTGGGTCTGCTGGCCCTGCTCACCCGCAGATGGCTTCCGGCGGCCCCCGAGTGGTTCACCTGGGCCGCGGCCGCCCCCGGCGGCGCCGTGGAGTCCGCCGAACCGGTGTGGGCACTGCGTGAGCTGGCCGCCCTGGCACACGCCGACACCCAGATCCTGCACCTGCTGGAACACGTCCCCGACTCCGAGGTCCACCGGGCGCTGCGCGACGCCGGACACACCCGGTTCCTGGCCGCCGTCGACAGGTACATCGCCGACTACGGCTACCGCAGCCCCGACGAACTCAAACTGGAGGTCCCCGACCTGCGCGAGAACCCCGCGGGACTGTTCACGCTGCTGCGCGACGCGCTGCCGGACACCGTCGACGGCCGCGCGCCTGACCGTGGCGGCGAGGCCGACGCCTACCTCGACCAGCACCTGCGCGGCCCACGCCGCCTGGTGTACGAACGGGTGCGGGGCAAGGCCAGGGCGGCGCTCGCCGACCGGGAACGGCTGAGGTTCTGCCGTACCCGCGCGTTCGGGGCGGCCAAGCGCATGCTGCGCGCCCTGGGCCGCGATCTGGCGCGCGCCGGTGCCATCGACGCCTGGAACGATGTGTTCCTGCTGCGTCTGGAGGAGATCCGGGGCGCCTACGAGGGCATGATCGCCCACACCGAACTGCGGGACCTGGTCGTGCTGCGCCGCAGACAACTGGCCGCCGACACCGCCCTGCACGCCCCGTCCCGGTTCACCACCCGCGGCGCCCCCTACTGGTCGGGCAACCTGGAACGGGCCGGCTGGACCAGCGGCCCCGCCGCCCGCACCGGTGCCCGCGAACTGCGCGGCGTCCCCTGCTGCCCCGGCCTCGTCGAAGGGGCCGCCGTGGTCACCGACACCCCGCGAGACATCGGCGGCGGCATCCTGGTCGCCTACCGCACCGACCCGGGCTGGGTGACCGCGCTGCCCTCGGCCTCCGCCCTCGTCATCGAACGCGGCAGCCCCCTCACCCATGTCGCCGTCGTGGCCCGGGAGTTGGGCATTCCGACCGCCGTACAGGTCAAGGGCGCCACCACCGAGATCCGCACCGGCGCCCGGCTGCGGGTCGACGGCGCCGCCGGGACGGTCACCGTACTCGCCGACCCACCCGGCGACAGCACGACCGTCGCGCCGGACAGCCCCCGAACGGAGACACTTCCGTGATCCTCACCGAGGACCGACT
Organism: Streptomyces sp. NPDC002935; assembly: GCF_040611295.1. Lineage (NCBI taxonomy): Bacteria > Bacillati > Actinomycetota > Actinomycetes > Kitasatosporales > Streptomycetaceae > Streptomyces > Streptomyces sp. NPDC002935. The sequence continues at coordinate 109,114 of NZ_JBEXNW010000011.1, read as the reverse complement.
GCAGGACCTGCTCGACAAATCCCTCGCCGAACTGCCCTGCGGCAGCGAGTGGGCCGTGACCCTGGAGGGCTCCATCGCGGAGGGCTTCGGCAACCCCTCCTCCGACATCGACTTCCTGCTCGTCGGCCGCTCCGACGACGACCTGCCGACCATGCCGTCGGTGCTGTTCGTGGACGGCCGACGCGTGGAGATCCGCACCCGGTCGGTGCGTCAACTCGCCGACCAGTTGCGCGCGGTGGAAACGGGAGCCGTACGGCCCGGCCGACTCTCCGAGGATCTCCTCAACCGCTGCCAGCGGGTGCTGCACAGTCATCCACTGCGCGGCCACGCCCTGGTCGAGGAGGTGAAGGCGAGGCTGCCCGTCGAGCGGTTCCGCCGGATCGCCGCCGACTGGTGGGCGCACCGGGCCCGTCAGTCCCTGCGGCACGCGATGGCGCTGCTGTGCCTCGGCGAGAGCGACGAGGCCGTCGACTGGACTCGCTCCGGACTCGTGCAGAGCGTCAAGTCCTGGGCGGCCGGCCTGGGCGAGACCTATTTCGAACCCAAGTGGCTGTCCATGCAACTGGACCGGACCGGCCGGACCGACATACGCGACCGCTACTGGGAGCTGGAGACCGCGGTTCCTCGGCCCGGTGACGCCGACGCCGCCCACGCTCACCTGACCGCCTGCCTCGCCTTCACCGAGGAACTCGGACTCACCGGCGTACCCCGCCAGCCCGAGCGGCTCACCGTCGAACGCGTGGTCGGCGTCACCACCTGGCAGACCGGCGAACGCGTCCACGTCATCCGCGGCCGACGCGACGTGTTCGTCCTGGGCGACGACGCCGGAGCCGTCTGGCGCTCCCTCGTCCTTCGCAGGCCACTGCCCCGCGTCCTGGCCACGACCGCCGACACCGGCGTCGCCGACCCCGGCCCGCTGCTCGCCGCCTTCCTGCGCTACGGGCTCATCCGCCTCGCCTGGAAGGGCGGCGGCACCGTCACCCCCTCACTGCCGCTCGCCGCCCCGCCCGGCCCCGTGACCCCGCCGCCCTCCACCGCACAACCGCTGCTCTCGGTGCGCGGCGCGGCCGTCGACGGACCCCGCGCCATCGACCTGATGCCCCTACCGGCCGACCGGTTCGCCGCCGCCGCCATGGCACTGGTGTGGTCCAACGTGGTCGTCGAGAACGCCGTCGAGGATCTGACCGGCGCCCTGCAACGCGGCCAGTGGCGGGTCGCCGAACTCACCGCCCGCCGCGCCGTGCACGCCGTGCTGCGCGGACTGGCCAGCGCCCACGGCGTCAACCCGTTGCCCGCCGACTCCGACCTCGTACGCCGCATCGACCTGCTTCCGCCCGCCACCCGACCGATCGGGGTACGCGCCGGGGAACTGCTCAGGCGCGGCGTGGACTCGGCGGAGGACGGCGACACCCTCCTCACGGACCTGCGCTCCTACATCGCGCTGGTACGCGGCGCCATGGGCGCCGACTCCTTCCCGCTCTCCTTCGAATCCGCGGACACCTGGCGGGCGACCCTGAAACTCGGCCACGACTGGCTGCGCGTCGGCGCCCATCTCGGCGCGGAGCTGCCCATCGAAGAGGCCCGCGACCTGCTGGCCGGCCAGGGAGCCCAACCCCACCTCGCACGGTGACGCCACCAGGACCCCGGACCGCACCGCACCCGACGTTCCGCTCGGAGGTTCCATCGATGTCCGATCCGATGACGGTACTGGTGACCGGCGCCAGCGGCTTCGTTGGCGCGGAGGTGACCGCCCGGCTCACCGCCGCCGGCCACACCGTGCTGGCGCTGCTCCACCGCAACGGCGACCTCGTCCGCAACAACGGCAGAAAGCTCACCCCCGGCCCGGGCACGCTGACCCGGCTCACCGGCGACATCACCCACCCCGCCCTCGGCCTGACCGAAGACGACCGGCGCCTCGTCGCCGCCGCCGACCGGATCGTGCACTGCGCCGCCGTCACCGACTTCGGCCTGCCGCAGGACCGGTACGACCACATCAACGTCGAGGGCACCCGGCACATCCTCGGCCTCGCCCTGACAGCCCGAACTCCCCTGGTGCACGTCAGCACCGCCTACGTCTGCGGGGAACGCGACGGCACCGCCCGCGAGGACGAACTCGACCTCGGCCAACGTCCCGGCAACGGCTACGAGAAGAGCAAACTCGCCGCCGAGACCATGGTCCGCAAGGCCGCGGCGGACGGCCTTCCCGTCACCGTGGTGCGCCCGAGCATCGTCACCGGCGCCACCCGCACCGGCCGCGTCCGCGACCTCAAGACCATCTACCCCGTTCTCCGGGTCCTCACCCGAGGGCTGGTGCGCACCGTGCCCGGCCACTACGACGCCGTCCTCGACCTGGTCCCGGTCGACCGCGTCGCCGACCTGGTGACCGAGGCCACCACCCGTTTCCCGGACGCCGAGGGCCACACCCTGCACGCCGTCGGCCACGAGCTGACCCTGCGGGACATCTCCGACGTCCTCGCCGAGTACCCGTCCCTCCAGGTACCGCGGTTCGTCCCCCCGTCCGCGTTCTCCGCCTCGGCCCTGCCCGACCGCGAACGCCCCTACTACGACCGCGTCGTCTCGCTGTACGACACCTACTTCCGGCGGCGTGTCCGCTTCGACGACACCCAAGCCGCGGCCTTCGGCCGCCGTCCGGCGCCCGCGGGCGGACGGCCCTACCTGCGCCGCCTCCTCGACCACTGCCTCGCGACCGGCTACCTCGGCCCGGCCCCGCGCCGGCAGCCGGCCGCCGCCCGACCCGACGGGAGCACCCACCGATGACCCCCGCCCACCTCGCCGAGTCCCCGCACGGCATACCCGTGTCGCCTCTGCTGACCTGCCACCCCGCCAAGCAACGGCTGTACGGCGCCGACACCTTTTACCAGGAGAGTCACGAACAACTCGCCGCTCTCACCGACGACATCACCGGCTTCGCCCACCGCCACGCCGCGCTGCTGCTGAAGCCGGACGCCGTCGTGGCCCGCAGGCTGGACGCCGCTGTGGACTGGCTGACCGGGCGGGGCTTCAGGATCGTCGGCGCGGCGGTCACCCGGCTGACCCGCACCATGATCCGCTCGCTGTGGTACTTCCAGTGGAACCTCGCCACGCTCCACCGCAGGCGGCTGGCCGCACTCTTCCTGGAGGACGCCGACGCCCTCGTGCTGCTCGTCCGCCCCGACCGCGACCTGGACATCCCCGCCTCGGTCGAACTCACCCGGCTCAAGGGGCCGACGGACCCGGACGCCCGGCAGCCGGGCCAGCTGCGCCACCTCCTCGGCAGTTACAGCTACCTGCTGAACCTGGCGCACACCCCCGACGAACCCGCAGACGTCCTGCGGGAGTTGGCCGTCCACTTCGACGACACCGCACGCGACCGCCTGTTCCGTTCCGCCCTCGCCGACGAGGACCGCACCGCGGACGCCCTCGATCTGACCGGCCGGCTGTACGCCGACACCAAGCCCCGGGACCTGGACTTCGATCCCGCCGTCGCACGGCTGCGCGACGCCGTGTCCCGGCACCGGGGCGCCGACCCCGCGGCCACCCCGCGCGCGCTGCTGGAGACGGCGTGGCAGCAGGGGATCGACCTCGACCCCTGGGACACCGTCATCGTCGGTTCCAAGGTGCTCCCCATGCGGCAGCCCGGCCGCGCACCCGTGCTGGACGGGGCCGACGTGGACACCTGGCGCCGCCACCTGGACACCGTCCGCGCCACCCCGAGCTGAGGAGCGGCCCATGCAGTTCACCCGGACACTCCCCAAGGAACTGGTGCACCGCTCCGCGGCCGCGGAGGTCTTCCTGACCGACGCCGAGCGCCACACCGAGGACGAGATGCTGCTCGCCGCGCGGCTTCCCCGCCGCCACGCCTTCTACGACGACACCATCGGCCCCCGCGTCCACCACGATCCCCTGCTGCTGTTCGAGGCGTGCAGGCAGGGCATCTTCGTGGTGGCCCACCGCTATCTCGACGTCCCCCTCGGGCACAAGTTCCTGCTGCGAGCGGTCGAGTTCGAGGTGCAGGACCCGACAGCCCTCACCCACGGCGACCGTCCCACCGAGGCGGTCATCACCACCCGGGTCGAACACCGGTTCCGCACCCGGGCCGGGGTGACCGGCCTGCGACTGCGCTTCACCCTGACCATCTGCGGACGCGAGGCCCTGCTGGCCGGCATCGACTACTCCTGGATGCCCCCGGTGGAGTGGACGCGTCTGCGGGCCGGACAGCGTCGTGCGCTCGGCCTGCCCGCGGTGCCCGTCGCCCTGACCGGGCCGCACGTAGACCCCGCCCTCGTCGGCCGACGCGCCCCGGCCAACACGGTCATCTCCCCGCCCCGCACCACGAACGACGGCACCCGCACGGCAGACCTGGTCGCCGAGACCACGCACCCGACCCTGTACGACCACTGGGTGGACCACGTGCCCGGCATGCTGGAGCTGGAAGCCTTCCGCCAACTCGCCCTGACCGCCGCCGTCGCCGCCGGTACCGTCCGCGCCCCCAGCGCGCTGCCGATCGCCCTGGCCGCGCGGTTCCGCTGCTTCGCCGAGATGGACCTGCCGCTCGAGTGCCGGACCGCTCCGGTCCTGCCAGGCGCCGACATCGAGTGCACCCTGCGCCAGCCGGGCGCCCTGGCCGCCGAGGCCCGGATCAGGCTCGCCGACCCGGACACGGCCGGACTCGCGCGCGCTCATGCGGCACCGGCGGGCCACGGTGCCGCATGAGTCCGGCCCCACCCACCCGAAACGCACCCGACCGAAGAGAGCCGCAGTGACCACCGTCGCCGCTCCCCAGGTGCCCGCGAGACTCGGCCGCTTCGTGCTGCGCATGTTCCGGCCGCACATCTACGTGACCTACGGACTGCTGTGGGCCCTCGCCCTGGAGAGCTCGGCGGTGACGGTGACCGGCACGGTTTGGCGTCCGTCCGGCGCCACCTGGGTGCGGGTCGTCAGCGTCGTACTGGCGCTGCTGTTCCTGCGGATGGTGGACGAGCAGAAGGACCTCGCGCACGACCGCGTCCACCACCCCGACCGGCCGCTCGTCACCGGCGCGATCACCGTGGCCGAACTGCGCGGCGCGATGGCGGTGATCACCGCGGTGGTGGCAGGCCTCAACGCCGCACTGTCGGCCACGGCCGCCCTGCTGATCCTCGCGGCTCTCGGATACGGGCTGTTCCTCGCCGTGCTGGAAAGGCTGTCAACCGCCGTACGCGACCGGCAGCTGCTCAATCTGGCGGTCACCTACCCGGTGCAGGTGCTGCTCGGCGGCTACGTCTACGGGTCGCTCGTCGCCGAGGGCACTGTCACCGCGGACTGGCGCGGCGCCGCGCTGCTCGCCCTGTGCGCCGGTGTCTTCCTGCACTTCGAGTTCGCCCGCAAGACGGCCTGGGAGGCGCCGCCCGGTGGCCGCCTGTACTCGGCGGACCTCGGCCCGCGCCGCAGCGCCCTGGTCACCGCGGGCTTCGCGGCCGGGGCGGTCGGCTGCCAGGTCCTGCTGTTCGCCCCGCGGGGCCCGCTCGGGCTGCTGCCCTGCCTGGCGGCCGTCCTGCCCGCCTGGGGCACCCGGCGGTTCCTGGCCGCAGGCCGTGGCGCATGGCCTGTGCCGGCCGCGACGGGCTTCGTCGTGATCACCTACCTCGCGCTGGTCGTCCGGGCGGTGTTGCAGCCATGACCGAGGAACAACCTCTGTCCTGCGAAGAGTTGCTGACCACCACGCGATGCGTGCGGCGCGGCCTGGACCTGGACCGGGCAGTGGACCCGGACCTGGTCAAGGACTGTCTGCGCGTCGCGCTGCAGGCCCCCAACGGCAACAACCGGCAGAACTGGCGATGGATCCTGCTCACCGATCCACGGATCCGCGCGGACGTCGCCGAGGTGTACCGGGCCGCGTTCCACGACCGCAACGCCGCGAAACTGGAGCGACCGGCGGAGCTGCCCGAGGAGACACGCTCCGTGATGACCGCCGCCCAGGCGCTGGCCGACCGGCTGCACCGGGTGCCCGTCCTGGTCATCCCCTGTCTCGAAGTGGCCGACGGACGGCTCCCGGCGGGCAACCAGGCGGGCCTGTGGGCATCGTTGCTGCCCGCCGCCTGGAGCTATGCGCTGGCCGCCCGGAGCCGCGGTCTGGTCACCGCCTGGACGGCGGTCCACCTGGACCGTGAGCGGGAGGTCGCCGACCTGCTCGGGCTGCCGCCCACCGTCCGGCAGGGCGCCCTGCTGCCGACGGCCCACCCGACGCGCGCCACCTTCTGGCCGGGGCCACGGCTGCCGCTGGAACAGGTCCTGCACCACGACGGCTGGCAGGGCACCCGACGGGCGTACACGGCCGGGTGAGGCTCCGGCGTTGCGACGGGATGAGCCCGCCGGTCCCGTGCCCGCCCCAGCCTTGTGCGGGGCCTGGGTGGAGGCCTGACGGCGTTCCTCGACGGGCAGCCGCCGGCCCGCGCCGATCAGCCGACCGTCGGGCTGGGCGTCGGGGAGGCTGTGTTCACGTTCAGGTCGGGCCGGTCGGTGAGGACGACGACCGGGGCGCCCGGCTGAGGCGGGGGCGGTGTGAGCTGGTCCTTGGGGAGCGTCGGCGGGGCGCTCTGCTGGGCGATGACCTGGCCGAAGTTGATGGTGCCGGTCTTCTCCATCACCGTGATGTGGTCGAGGACCGTGTCGTTCGCGAGGTTCGCGAGCTCGCGTACGAGCGAGTTCTCGGTGGTGGCGCGGACCTTGGCGATGACCGAGAAGATACTGCCGTGCGTGACGCGCAGGATGTTGGCGGTGGTCGAGTCGAACTGCTTGCCGTTCAGGGCCGCGGAGGTCGCCACGAACTGCTGCTGCTGCGGAGACGCCTGGTTCGGCAGAGTGATGTTCAGCTGTAGGGCGACCTTGCGGTCCAGCTCGTCGAGGCGGGCGTGTCCCACGATCAGGTGCTTGCCGGCCTCCCGCATCGCCGCGGTCGAGCCCTTCTTCAGCGCGATCTCGCCCAAGGGGTACTCCCACAGCCCGGCCGCGCGGACCTTGACGACGAAGTCGCGGTCGGCCTCGGTGAGCGGGCCCCACTGAGTATCCGCGATGACGCGGGTCTGGGCGCTGGACGTGGTCTGGACGCCGAGCATGGCGGGGTAGGCGAGCGCGGCGAGGGTCAGGGTCAACGCGCCGCCCACGAAGACCGTTCCTGCCAAGTTGCGTGAGACGGGCATGATGCCTCCTGACGTGAATATCGGATACCGCTGTGGATACGGCCGCGACGGGCCCAGTGATCATCGCCCTGGGCAAAAATTTGACCCTGCTGTGTGTTGTGCGCCACAAGCGGCTGGGCGTGCGGGGACCGGTCGACGATTCCGGCGCACGTGAAGCGGTCGGAGGTCAGGTCACGGCAACCCGCCGACGCCATCGAAGAGTCCTCCATCAATCGATTGATCGGCGCGATCCAGCGGCGTATTCTCCCGGCCATGTCCGACTCGCCACCCGCCGACCCACCACCCGCCGATGCCAGTCGTGAACGCATCATCGCGGCCGCCACCTCCCTCTTCGCCGACCACGGCTACGACGGCACCAGCACCCGTCGGATCGCCGCCGAGGCGGGGCTGAACATGGCCACCGTCGCCTACCACGTCGGTGGCAAGCCGGACCTCTACCGGGAGGTCATGCTCCGGGCCCACCTCGCCGAGCAGCGGGTGCTGACGGACGCGCTGGTCGCGTTCCGGGCGCTCGCGCCCACCGATCCGGCCGGAGCCGTCACCGGCCTGGTCGACCGGTACCTCGACTTCTGTCTCGACCAACCGCACATCCCGGCCCTGTGGATGCGCCGCTGGCTCTCCGACGCCGCCGAGTTCGCGGATCTGGAGGCCGCCTATGCGCGCCCCCTGATCGAGTCGGTCCGTGACACGGTGCGCGAGGTCGTCCTCGCCGCACTGCCGACCGGGTCCGCCGCGCCGGCCGACGTCGAGATGACCGTCTGGACGGTGCTGTGGAACACCCACGGCTTCTGCCGCTCGGGCATCCGCGCCGAGGTCCCGCGCTTCCGCGCCCACCTGCGCGCCCTCGTCCTGCGTGATCTGGGGCTCGATGCCCAGGATTCCCGCGACCAGGGGCGCGGATGACGACGGCCCTGGTCCCCCCGACCACCGACGGCGAACTCACCCGACGCCGCCTCTTCGTCTACGGCCTCGGCTCGGTCGGCACCGGCATCTTCTCCACCGTCCCCGGCCTGCTCCTCCTCTACTTCATGACCGACGCGCTGGGCGTCCCCGCCGGCGTCGCCGGACTCGTGGTCACTCTGCCCAAGGCCTGGGACGCCGTGTTCAACCCCATGGTCGGTGCCGCCAGCGACCGTGAAGCCGTCCGCACCGGCCGACGTACCCGCCTGCTCGTCGCGGGCGCGCTCGCCCTGCCCGCCGCGTTCGCGGCGATGTTCCTGTCCCCGATGACCGGCACCGGTGCGGCGGTCTGGGTGACCGTCACCTTCGTTCTGGCCGCGAGCACCTTCTCACTGTTCCAGGTGCCGTACGTCGCCCTGCCCGCCGAGATGTCGTCCGTACCGGCCGTCCGCACCCGGATCATGGTCTGGCGGATCGTCTTCCTGACACTGGGCATCCTCGTCGCGGGCGGCGCGGCCCCCCTCGTGGTCAGCACCGCAGGCGGTGGCCGTACGGGATACGGAGCGATGGGGCTGACCGTGGGCCTCGTCATCGCGGCGGTCCTGTTGGTGCCCGCCCTCGGTACCCGCTGGGTGCGCTCACGACCCGGCCCCGAACCCCTCGGCCTGGTCGCGGCCTTCCGCACCGCACGGGGCAACCGCGCGTTCTTCGCGTTGCTGGCCTCCTTCGTGCTGCAGGCGGCCGCCGTCGCGATCATGCTCGCCGCCGCACCGTACGTCGCCACCTACCGCCTCGGCGGCTACCGCCTGACCTCGATGCTCTTCGTCTGCCTCGTCGCACCCAGCGCCGTCGCCGTCCCGCTCTGGGCCAAGGCCGCCGGACGCTGGGGGCGGCTGCGCTGCCTCACCTTCGCGACCTGCGGCTACGCCGTCGGCGCGGCGGCCCTGCTCCCGGCCGTCGGCAGTGGCAGAGGCACCGCGGCGGTCGCCTCGACGCTCGCGCTCTGCGGGCTGCTCGGCGTCTGCTACGCGGCCCTGCAGGTCCTGCCGCTCGCCCTGCTGCCCGACACCGTGCACGCCGACACGGCCAGGACCGGCCACATCCAGTCCGGCGCGTTCACCGGACTGTGGACCGCCGGTGAGACCGTCGGCCTCGCGGCCGGGCCCGGCGCCTACTCGGTCGCCCTGGCCGCCACGGGCTTCGTCTCCTCGACCCTGGACCATCCGGTCGCCCAGACCGCCACCGCGCGAACCGGCATCCTGCTGGGCTTCAGCCTGATCCCCGCCCTCCTCATGCTGCTCTCCCTGCCGGCCCTGCGCGCCTACGGCCGCCGCCGCGCCCAGCAGGAACACGAAACGGAAACCACCTGATGACGATTCCTCAGCAGGCTGCTCCCTCCGCCGGTGCCGCCCACCCCGGCCTGCCCGAGACCGGCCGCACCGGCGCCGACCTCCTCGCCGAACTCGCCGTCCTCACCGCAGCCGACCTGCCCACCCGAGGCGGACACACCACCGCCTACGTCTACGACAGCGGCCGTCCCGAGGTACGCGACGCCGCCGAGCAGGCCTACCTGACGATGATGGAGGTCAACGGACTGGACCCGACCGCGTTCCCCAGCATCGTCGCCCTGGAACGCCAGGTCGTCGGCGCGACCGCCGCCCGTCTCGGCGGCGACGACGCCACCCCGGGCATCTTCACCAGCGGCGGAACCGAGTCGATCATTCTCGCGGTGAAGGCCGCACGGGACGCCCGCCCGGACATCCTCGCCCCGGAGATCGTCGTCCCGGTCACCGCCCACGCCGCCTTCCACAAGGCCGGCAGCTACCTCCGGGTCACCGTTCGCAGCGCACCCGTCGACCCCGCCACCTACCGGGCCGACCCCGCGGCCATGGCGGCGCTCTGCAACGAGAACACGGTTCTCGTCGTCGCCTCCGCCCCGTCCTACGCCCACGGCGTCATCGACCCGGTCGCCGAGATCGCCGCCGACGCCGCCGCCCGCGGCATCCCCTGCCACGTCGACGCCTGCGTCGGCGGCTGGCTGCTGCCCTGGCTCACCGAGGCCGGGGCTCCCGTACCGGCCTTCGACCTCTCCGTCCCCGGCGTCACCTCCCTCTCGTGCGACCTGCACAAGTTCGGCTACGCCCCCAAGGGCGCCTCCGTGCTGCTGTTCCGCGACGAGGCCCTGCGCCTGAACGCCTACTACGCCTGCGCCGCCTGGCCGGGATACACCGTCGTCAACTCCACCATCCAGAGCAGCAAGGGGGCCGGACCCCTCGCCGGAGCGTGGGCCACGCTGCAGGCCCTCGGCGCCGACGGCTACCGCGAACTCGGCCGCGCCGCCCTGGCCGCGACGCGCCGGCTGATCACCGGTGTCGAGGCCATCGACGGCCTCACCGTCCTCGGCACCCCCGAAGCGACTCTCGTCGCCATCGGCACCGACCCGACCGCCGACGCCCCGCTCGACCTCTTCGCCCTCGCCGACGAGACCCGCGCCCGGGGCTTCTTCCTCCAGCCCCAACTCAGCCTCGACGGTCTCCCGGCCAACCTGCACCTGACCCTCACCGGGGTGAGCGAGCACGGCGTCGAGAACCTGCTCGCGGTCCTGCGGGAATGCGTCGACGTCGTCCGTCCGCTGGGCCCCCCGACGCCCCCCGCGGACATCGTCGACCTGCTCCAGCAGGTGGATCTGACCGAACTCGACAACGCGTCCTTCGCGGCACTGCTCCCCGCCGCGGGTGTCGACCTGACCGGCGACAACGCGGCCCGGATGGCCCCGGTCAACCGCCTCCTGGACGCCCTCCCGGCGGCGACCCGCGAGATCATCGTCACCCGCTTCCTGTCGGCCCTCTACAGCCCGTACTTGGGCGACTGAGAGCCACTCCGACCGAGCTGTGACGGTGCGGGCTGCCGAGCCGCGAGGGCCACGACCGCCCCGCGACGGCCGGGTACGGCGAGGACGTACCCGGCCGTGATCGTTCGCGCCCGTCCTCCTCGCCGGGACAGGGAGGCGACCGCCGGGCTCACCGGGCGACGCGGTGCTTTCGGCCGCCGCGGCGGAAGCGCAGGCCGGCGTAGGCGAGATCGGCGAGCAGGACGAGGCAGCCGATGATCAGCAGGTAGAACAGGCCGTGGGCAGCGAACCCGATGATGCCCAGCACGAGGGCCACAAGGATCAGGAACAGGAACAGGGTCATCGGCTCTCCCGGCGGCTACGGCGGCTTCGGAGGATCAGCGACGGGCGAGCCGGCGCTCGCCCTTGGCGCCCGGCGTGTAGTCGAGCTCGTAGTGGGCGAAGACCGCCGGCTCGTCCTCGGCGGGCAGCACACCGTCCGTGTCGATGAAGGGGGCCTTCTTCACCAGGCTCTTGTCGTGGACGACCCTCAGGTAGCCCGGCCCGACGGTGGCGCCGTCAAGGGGTACGAACACCAGGCGACGGCGCGTGGGCAGGCCCACGGTCACCGTGGCGAAGGAAGGACTGTCGGTCGCCGTGTCGACGTAGACGGACTCCAGTACGCCGATCCTGTGGCCACCGGCGTCCACTACGTCGTGACCACGCCATTCGCGGATGTCACCTGCCTCGAACATCATGAACCTCCACAGGGGGAGTACCCCCGATCGCGGGCCTGACGCCCAGGTCTCCCTCGTCGCGCCGCCGGGGAATCGGCGGTCATGCCCATCTGAAGTCCCGCCGGGCGTGTCCTGGCGGGGCTTTTGCGTGAGGTACCTGCTGTCTCACGCTCGTGCAATTGCTGTGCCCGGTGGACCCTCAGCGGGTGGAGGCAGCGGGTGGGGAGGGCGATGCGGCGTTCGGAGGTTCGCCTCGACGTTCACCGACCTCTTGGCCCAGGCCGAACTCTTCACCGAACGCGTTCCACAGTCGGCTTCCACCCGTTCAAGTGCCGTTCAGCGCACAACCATCAGCCGTTGTCGCATGTCTCGCAGGTGAGTCACATCCGCGCGCACGCGTCTCGACATCGCGCGCGCCTGAAGGAGGAACCGTGGGCATCCGCCGACCCGCCATATCGACCGCCGTAGCCGCCGCGCTGATCGGATCGTTCAGCGTGCCGATCATCGCGGGCACCGCATCAGCGAGGGACGGCGTCGCCAGCGTGCGCGAGGACTTCAACGGTGACGGCTACCAGGACGTCGCCGTCGCAGCCCCCGGCGGAACGGTCGGTGGCCATACGTGGGCCGGCTACATCACGATCAGCTACGGCTCGGCGCACGACCTCGACCCCGCCCGCACTACGGTCATCACCCAGGACACCCCTGGTGTGCCCGGCGTCTCCAGCGACAACGCGCTCTTCGGCTATGACATGATCTCCCGCGACCTGGACGGCGACGGCCTGACCGACCTGGCCCTCGTCACCCGCGAATACCGACCGGAGAACAACATCGGCGGATCGGTGATCGTCCTGTGGGGCCGAAAGCTCGGCATCTCCGGCCAGGGCGCCGTCCGCATCGACGCACCGGCGAACGCCCAGGTCGGCGAAGACATCACCGCGGGCGACTTCGACAGCGACGGGCACACGGACCTGTTCATGGGCAACAGCGAAGACTCCTACGACTACCACGACGTGCTCTACGGCCCCATCGACCGGGACGGCTCTCCCGCCCGCGAGCAGCGGGTGCAGGTGTACAGCACCGACAACACCATCGACTCCACCGCCGCGGGCGACTTCAACGGCGACGGCATCGAGGACCTCGCGACCTTCTACGTCTACGAGAACCACGCCGAGGGCGGCAAGCTGTGGCTCGGCACCAAGGACGGCCTGTCCACCGTCCCGCAGCGGCTGACCTCCTCGGCCGGCACCGCCGTCGCCGACTTCGACCAGGACGGCTACGCAGACCTCGCCACCCGGATCTTCCCCAACGGCGACACCGAGAACGAGGAAGACCCCGGCACTGTCAAGATCTACTACGGCTCGCCGTCCGGCCCCAGCCAGACCCGTACACAGACGATCACGCAGAACACGGCGGGCGTGCCCGGGGTGAGCGAGAAGAGCGACCAATTCGGCGGCCGGCTGAGCGCGGGCGACGTGAACGGCGACGGATATCCCGACCTGGCCGTCGGCGTCCCCGGCGAGGCGATCGGCTCGAAGGCGAAAGCCGGCGCCGTGGTGCTGCTCAAGGCAGGCAAGGACGGGCTCACCGGCACGGGCGCGCAGGCGTTCCACCAGGACACGGCGGGCGTGCCGGGCGTCGCGGAGTCCGGCGACCTGTTCGGCGGTTCTGCGCGACTGCTCGACGTGACGGGCGACGGCAAGGCGGACCTGGTCGCGGGCGCGCCGGGCGAGAACCTGGGTACCGTCGTGAACGGCGGCGCGGTATGGCTGCTGCGCGGCACCGCCTCCGGCATCACGGCCTCGAAGTCGGTCGCGGTGAACCCGATGGATATCGGGGCACCGGCGGCGAAGGCGTTGTTCGGCGAGAACCTGAGCGGTGACAACGGCCTCGGAATGGTGATCCCCTAGAGCTCATGGGGAAGGCAGCCGGGAGACGTGCGGGCTGAAGCACTTTCGCCATCCCTGGTGGTCGGGGACGGGACCGAGGACGCGAATCCGGTACAGGGTGTGCACCTTGAAGACGGACCTCAGTGGTCATTGCTGCTCGTGGTGACGTGGCCGACTTCGGGGAGTCCCTTGTCGTTCGCCGAGGTAGGGGCCATCCGTGTCACCGCGTTGGGCATCGCGCCGACTGTGAACACGCGGACCAGGTCGTCGACGGCGACGGTGATGAAGGAGGCTTCGAACGGCACCCGGCCGGGCAGCGGGATCACGTGGAACCCGGCCTCGAGATTGCCGTCGAAGACCCGCATCGAGGTGCTCTTGGGCTCGGGAGGCGTGAAGGAGGTGTGCCATAGAGCCTCGACGGTGACGTGCGCGCGTTCTTTGAGTGTGAGCTGCGCGCACCGGCGGACGGCGGCGTAAGCAATCTCCACACCGTCCGGGCCTCGTCGCTCGTCGGAGGTGACGGCCTCGACCTGGGCGGCGATGAGGCCGGCGATGCCGGCGAGTCCCTGGACGAAGCTCACCTGCGGGTTGCGCTTGGAGACTTCCCCGCGCAGGTATTGCTTGGTGTCGGCCGGGACCATCCCGCCGAAGACCAGTACGTCGAGGTCGGTGACGTCGTAGTCGTCGAGAACATGGTCGAACTGGTTGGTCGCGTCGGCGGTGTAGCCCTTGGCGCGCAGGATGTCGACGGTGGCGACAAGGACGCTGGGGCTGCGGCCGACCACGAGGATGCGATCGGGCTCGTTGGTGGGCGTGGTGTTCATCGTCAGATCTCCTTGGCGCGAGTAGAGGGTGGCTGCGTGCCGCGCCGACTTCTATGTTGACTCGGCCAATGTTGGCCCTTCCAACATAGACATTGTTGGCTGTCCCCACAATTGCTAATCTGAAGGCATGCCTGCGCATCCCGTTCAGCCCGGCCGTACGCCGGATCGGCTCAAGGACCGCCCGACCTGGCTCATCAGTCGCGCCTACGCGCGCTCCGCGGCATTGCTCGCCGCCGGCTTCGAAGCCAAGGGCAACGGCCTGCGCGGGTACCACTACCGGTTGCTCGCCGCACTCGAACAGTGGGGGCCCGCGAGCCAAGCCGACCTCGGCCGCGACACCGGGATCGACAGGAGCGACGTCACCGCGGCACTCAACGAGCTCGAATCACGTGGCCTCGTCCAACGCAGGGTCGACCCCGACCACAAGCGTCGAAACATCGTGACGATCACGCCTCAGGGCCTGGACATCCTCGTCGACCTCGACGCCGTGATCGACCAGATCCAAGAGGCTGTGTTGGCACCCTTGACGGCTGCGCAGCGACGTCAGTTCGTCAGCCTCATGTCACGACTGTTCGTCGTCACCTGATGGTGTGGGTTCGGTCGGATTCGGCTGGTCGCCGACGCTGGGAGGCTGGACTGAACGGGTGGGTGAGCGCAAGCGGTTTCGCGGTCAGTTCGCTGCCGCTGCCGCCAGTGGTGGTGGACCGTCTGCCACGGCGGCAGGTCGTGCGGCAACAGTCAAAGAAGTGTGGCGCACCATCCGGCCGGCCATCAGCAGCAACGCAATGACCATCAGGCTCTGCGTCATCATCCTGGCGGCAACCCTCGGCCTTTGGCTGATCGCAAAGGCGTGACAGCACCACGTGTGACTGAGCCGGGAGTTGTGTTCTCCACGTTCCGTGCGGTGGGCCGCCGACGGGTTCCTTCCCCGTACCGGATCGCCGGTGCGGGGGACCTGGCCGGCGTGACCGACGTGCATTGGCCTGTTGTCCAGACGTCCTGGGCCGACAGTCGGTGGTCTGCCGTCGTGTGGGTCCCCCTCGGGCAGAGAGGATGTTCAACTGGCCGGGTCGTCTTGTGGCTGCCAGTGCCGCGGCCAGTTCCCCGACGGGGGCGGGGGGCCTGCGACCCCGAGTTCACGCCGAGCGCATACGTAGAAGGCGTCGCGCCGTTGGCTCACACGCTGGGAATCGCGGATCCATCCTTGCGCGTCGTGGCGTTGTTCGCGCACGTGCAGTTCCAGTGTCCAGATGGCCTCATGCCAGGAACGCGCCGCTGTGATGGTCTCCACGTCACCGACCAGCAGAACGGACTCCCATACCGCGGCCCGCCGGGATTCTGCCGCGGCGAGGAGTTCGAGCCCGTCGGCCGGCGACAGCGGATCCACCACGTGGGCATACCCCAGCGCCGCGCCTATGCGTTGGGTGATCCAGATCTGCTCCTTGAGAGTGTTGCCGTAGCGTGCGTACACGTCGAACTTCTTCTCGTGCCAGCGGTCTGATTTCTCCCGGCGCCACCGTGTCCGATCCGTCAGTGTGGTGGTGGCGTAGGAGCCGGCGGCACCGACGGCCACCGCCAGTAGCGTGGCAAGCTGATCCACGAACATGCAGATCTCCCTGTGCGGTTGACGGCTGGGTGAGCAAACTGCCTCGACCGACCCTTCCCGCGCCAGGCCCGGGATACTGCCGAACCTAAACCGCTGCCTGCTGGACGGATGGCGGGGGAGACGCGGAGATCGGCCGGGCCGTCCACGCGCCCAAGGAACTGTGGACGAGTGCCGTGCCCTGGTGCAGCGCCTGGGCTGACGCCGAAATGGGGGCGAGGACGCCCGGCCGCGGGCGGTGCCACATCGTCACGAACCGTGCCCGCACAACGGCGTGCGGGGCCATGCTGCCCACGCTCGTTTCGCCCTGGCTCGCTACTCCACGAACGGTGCCCTGGACACGAGCTTCGACGGCGACGGCAGGGTGCTCACCCCCGGCGGCAGAGCCGCGGACGTGAAGCTGCAGCCGAGCGACGGCCGGATCGTCGTCGCCGGGAGCAACGGGCCCGGCGGAAACCTCGCCGTCCTGCGGTACAACCCCGACGGCGGTCAGGACAGTGGCTTCGGTACCGGAGGCGTCGCGACCGCGGACTTCGGCGGCAGCGACGCGGCCCGTGGCGTGGCCCTCCAGTCCGACGGCAAGATCGTCGCCGCCGGCGGGGGCGGACCGAACAGCTCCTTCGCCCTGGCACGCTTCGAGGGCGGCGGCACTACACCGCCGCCACCGGCCGGCGTGGACCTGTCGGTGACGAAGTCCGGGCCCGCCACGGCCAGCATCGGTGACCGGCCCACCTACAGCGTGCGGGTGACCAACAACAGCACCACGACCTCCGCCACCAATGTCTCCCTGTCCGACACGTTCAGCGGAGTCGCCGCCTCGGTCGTCTCGGCGACCACCAGTTCGGGGACCTGCACCACCACCGCCACCGGCGCGAGCTGTTCCCTGGGAACCCTCGCCCCCGGAGCAGCTGTGACGGTGACGGTCGCCGCCGAGCCCCGCGCCACCGGCACCCTCACCGACCGGGCCACGGTCAGCGCCACGCAGACCGACCCGAACGCCGGCAACAGCACCGCCACGGCGACCACCACGGTCAACAACGCCCGTGGCTGCACCCGCGTCGGCACCAGCGGCAACGACACCATCACCGGCACCTACGGCAACGACGTGATCTGCGCCCCCGGCGGCGACGACACCGTCGACGCGAGCTACGGCAACGACACCGTCCACGGCGGGTACGGGAACGACCGCCTCGACGGCGGCTTCGGTAACGACACCCTCAACGAAGGCCCTGGCAACGACAACCTGATCGGCAATTACGGCACCGACAACCTCAACACTGTCGACAGCGTCTCCGGCAACGACACCGCCAACGGCGGCTTCAACTCGGACACCTGCACGTCGGACGTGGGCGACATCCGCATCAGCTGCCCCTGACCCGCACGACACACCGACGGCAGCGGGCCCCGCACGACGAAGTGCGGGCCCGCGCCCGTTCGTCGAGCCCCCTCGCCTCAGCCCCGCGTTTCACGCGCGCTGGGCTCCGCCCCAGCAGTGCTGTCGAGTTGCCGATCCTGGCTGTCGGGCGCGGCCCTGCTCGCCGCTCTAGGTGCGCTGTCCGGGCCGGATGGTGACGGGTGGTCACGAACTGGGGCCCCGATCCGCCCGTGCGCCGCGCCAAAACGGCACGCCGCCGCCGGACGCACCGGGGGCGGGCTCACTGCTGCACCGGTTCAGCCGCGAGGGCGTCCAGCTGCTCCTTCGACCACGAGAGCCTGTCGGCTCGCAGGTCTTCGGTCACCGCGCGCACCCACTCCAACTCCGCGGCCGTCACGGCCCGCACATATTCGGTCTCCAGGCGGGTGATGCGCGGCAGACCCTGCTCCGCCTCAGCGGCCAAGGCCACGTCCAGTCCGTCGACCTTCTCCGAGAGTGCGTCGACCCGCCGCTCCAGTACGTCCGCCATCTCCTCCGGCGTGAGCAGCAGCAGATTCGAGAGCGCAGCCGGGAACTCAGGGAACTCCTGCTTGGGCGCGGAGAGCATCTCCACCATCCAGGCGCGGGCAGTCTCGCGCCCCGCCTCAGTGACCTCGTACACGGTCCGCTCGGGGTACTGCTGATCACGCTCGGTCTCGCGGACCGCGATCAGCCCGTCCCCGTTGAGTCGCTCGATCGTGCGGTAGAGGCTCGCGCGCTGCCTGACGTTGACGACCTGCTCCTTGCCCCAGTCCTTGACCAGGCGCTGGATGCCGTACGGGTGCAGCGGCTTGTAGTGGAGCAGAGCCAGGACGGTCAGGGCGAGGGGGGAGCTGCGGGGAGCAGATGGGGTCATGGACTCGATTTTAGCCTCGGAACGACTAGTTGACGAGATACTAGTTTCAATGCAACTATCAAATCGTCGACACAACACCACTGGAAAGGAACCGCAGAGATGTCCCTCACCGAGCGCATCCACTCCGACCACGACCTCGTCAAGCACCTCGGCAACTGGACCGAGGCCGGCCACTTCGAGATCAAGGCCCGCCAAGGCGCCGCCGTCCTCGACCTCCGTTCCCCCGGCCTCCCCGACGACCTCGAGATTCACCTCGACATGGACCGCGCCATGGTCAAGCTCCTGGTCGACGACGCCACCGCCATCGACCACTGGAACCTGAGGTGGACCGACCGCGGCAAGATCAAGGACTCCCAGCCCTCGTCCACTCGCGACAAGGCGGCCGGCCGCCGTATTCATCTGTCCGGCTCCGCAACGAACAGCGAGATCCGCATCCACCGCGGTGGCATCGCCGTCCTGTCGGCGATGTTCTCCCGCGCGTATCTCCAGGACGTGCGCCGCGCCCACAGGACCGGCGGCGTACCGACGATCGACAATCCGGCCAGGGGGCACCAGTCATGATGCGCATCGGCAAAGCCGGCACCGCGCTCGTCATCGGAGGCGGTATTGCAGGCCCCATCGCCGCGATGGCCCTCCGCCAGGCAGGCATCGAGGCCACCGTCCACGAGGCGTACGACTCCACGGCCGATCAGGTCGGCGGCGGCATGACCATCGCCCCCAACGGCCAGAACGCCCTCGACGCGATCGGCGCGGGCGACCTCGTCCGCGCCATCGGCACACCGGTCACCGCCATGGGGCTGCGGAGCTGGACGGGCAAGCACCTCGCACAGTTCGCCCCGCCCTCCCGCCTCCCGTCCCTGCAGTTCGTCTGGCGCGCAGATCTCTACCGGGCGATTTACGACGAGGCGGAACGCCGTTCGGTACCCATCCACCACGGCAAACGGCTGACCGGCGCGACGGACACCGACGCGGGCGTCACCGCGCACTTCGCGGACGGTTCGCAGGCGAGCGCCGACATCCTGATCGGCGCCGACGGCATCCGCTCCACGGTCCGCCATCTGATCGACCCGGCCGCACCACAGCCGAACTACGCCGGCCTGGTCTGCTTCGGAGCGCGGATGCGCGGATCCGGGCTGCCCTCCACCAACGGCGTCATGTACCTGTGCTTCGGGAAGCGCGCCTTCTTCGGCTACCAGGTCTTCGACGACTCCTCTGCGGTGTGGTTCGTGAACCTGCCGCACCGCGCCCCGATGACAGTCGCCGAGGCCCAGGCGATCGGCGCGAAGGAGTGGATGCGCACCCTGCGGACGGCCTTCGTCGACGACCGCACCCCGGCCCTCGAGATGATCAGCCGTACCGACGCCGGCCAGCTCCTCATCACGGGCCCGATGGAGAACATGCCAAGGGTCCCGACCTGGAGCCACGGCCGCATGACCCTGATCGGCGACGCGGCCCACGCCGCCTCGTCCAGCTCCGGGCAGGGCGCCTCCATCGCCACCGAAAGCGCCGTCGAACTCGCGCGCTGCCTGCGGGACCTGCCCTACAACGAGGCTTTCGCGGCGTACGAACAACTGCGCCGCCCCCGCGTCGAACGCATCATCAAGCTCGGCGCCCGCACGAACAGCAACAAGACCGCCGGCCCGGTCGGCCGCGTACTGCGCGACCTCGTGATGCCGGCGGCCATGAAGTTGATCAACCCGGAGAAGACGGCCTGGCAGTTCGACCACCACATTGACTGGGACGCGACGGCAACTCCGCTCACCTGAACTCCAGCCCGTCCTCGGCCGAGACGGGAACGGGCTGGTGCCTGTGTCAGCTCCGGCACCGCGCCGCAACGGCGGGCCCCGACCGGGACGACGACTTCAAGAAGAAGTTCCAGGCCCCACAGCCCGGCGGCCGCCGCCGACCGCGCCGTCACTCCGTACCGCGTGCTCCCCTGAGGTCGCGTCCGGTGACCATCTCGGATTCGATCCGCACGAACACCGTGTTCCGCAAGGGCATCCAAGAGGTGAGGCCGACCTGCGACAGGCGCTCCTGTTCGGCGGGATCGGTCATGACGGTGGCCCGTCCGGTGACGACCACGCTCCAGCCGGACCGGGTCGCCGCGTCGAACTCGTCCGCCTCGAAGGCGACCACGACGCCGTCGATGGCGCGGACGAGGTCCGAGTCCGACGAGGTGCGCAGCAGGACGGAGGCGTCCGTGTCCAGGCGGAAGTTGACGGGCAGGACCGCGGGCAGTGCCTGTCGGGTGTACACCACACGGCCGACCGGGACCTTGGCCAGAAGGCGTAGGCACTCCTGCCGGTCGAGTTCGTGAAGGGCGTCGTCCTGGGACATCGGCCCATCGTCTCTCCGTGCGCCGGGACCGTGTAGGGCCGGTCGGCCCTACTCCTGGGCAGGCGAAGAAAAGGGGCCTTGTCGCGGTACGGCCGGGTCCGAATCGGGGACTGTCAGCCTGTCGGCAGGGACTCATGGCCCATGTGCGGGGTGCGCCCGTACGTCGGCAGCCGCAGCCGCGACACCGGACTCGGCACCCGTGCACCGCGCCGCGGCCGGCAACGAACGGGGTCCGGAACGAACTGTCCACCGACTCGAACAGGGGGTAGGGCGTAGGGAGGACGGTCGTGGCCTGCCCCGCCGACGGTCACCACGCCCCCTCAAGAGCCGCGCACAGCCGGGAGACGGCCGCCGGATCCGGGGCGCTGCGCAAGGAGGCAACGACCTGGTGGCTCGCGAACTCGCGTTGCGCGGCGGTCACGGTCGGATCGATTGCGCACTCGGCCTGTACGTGGATGAAGTTCAAGACCGTCGCGAAGAGCATCGCGAACGACTGCGGTCCCTTGACGGTGGCGGGACCTCCGGCGCTCCGATACGCCCGAGCCAATCGCCCGGCGGAAGCCATGGCCGTCCGGTCGTGGCCCGCCCATACGTACAGGGCACGGGCGAGCTCGCGTTCCGCCGAGGCGGGCCCGGCGTTGTCCCAGTCGAGGAGGACCGGTCCGTCCGGGCCGACCAGAACGTTCTGGGGCTGCAGGTCGAGGTGCGACATCACCAGATCACCGGGGTCGGACGGGGTCACCCAGTGCGCCAGCTCGGCCGCGGAAGTGGCGATGAACCGGCCCAGCGCGTCGGACCACGGCAGACCGGCCTTCTGAACCCTGGTGTGCAGCTCTTGCCACTCGGCGTCCCGGGGGCACCGCTCGTACCAGGAATCCGGTGTCTCGCGCGCGCCCTCTCCCGCCCGGTGGAGGAGCGCCATGGTCCGCCCGAACCAGTCCAGGATGCCCGGATCGGACGCGTCCGCCGTGGTGCCGTCGATCCAGTCGTACAACTTGATGTGGGATCCGCCGGAGGAGGAGGCCGGCTGCGAGACATACGCACCGTGGCGATTGGGGATGAGCCGCGGTGACGCGATGCCCAGCCTCTCCGCGGAGTGCCGTAACGCCGCTTCCCGGCGGACCTGCGTTTCGTCGCAGCCGAAGAGGAGTTCCTTGACCGCCCACGAGGAGCCGCGTCCGGACAACTTCCAGATCTGGCCCAAAGCGCCACGGGTGACCGGCGCCAGCGTCCAGGGCCCGGCACCGAGGCCGTAGGTCTCCGCGATGGCTTCGGCTGTGTCGCGCATATGGGTACGCCTCCGGAAGCTGATGGCCGGCGCTGATCATAGGACAACCCCCTGGACCGGGTAAGGCTGCGACGTCGGGCGGTCGGTCGGCCACCGGCGTGATCCGGCCCATCTCATGCAGTTGCCTGCAGCGCGGCGGCATCGCCCTCTCCTGATGCGCCTTCTGCGCATCAGTGCGCTGCCCGCACGCCCCCTGTCGGGCGTGGAAGGCCGCCTCCGCCGGAGCGAAGGCGCGGGACAATTCGAGGGTTTCCGACTCGGGGGTGGGCGGATGGCGAACAGGAACCGCACGGTTCGGGAGCTGCGCAAGCGGGTCGAGGAGTTCCGGAAGGACGGCGACGTCGCTCACGTACTCCCGCTCGTGGTCGCCCTCAAGGCCATGGAGCTGTGGAACGACATCGACCAGGAATCCGACCTGGAGGCGATGGACGTCCTGGCCAACCTGTTCTGGGCCCGCTACGAGGCCCAGCCCCACGGGCGACGCATCGACGACCTCGGCAACGCGGCGGCCGCCTATCTGCGCGTCCACCGACTCGATCCTGAACGGGTGCCCGAGCCGCTGAACCTGGTGTACGAGTATGCGGACCCCGACACCGCCGCCCAGGCGCTGGCCCTGCCCCAGGACCCGCAGTGGCCGCCGATCGTCTTCGCGCTCGGGAACTCCGGGAATCCGCAGGCCGGTGAGCTGGCCCTGGACATCCTGCGCGAGGCCTCGATCTTCGACTGGGATCCCTACCAGCCGCTGTACCTCATGATGCTCAGCCAGATCGCGCGATCCATGTCCCTCGGCGCGGGGCCGGACCTCGTGGATCCGGGACTCCTCGACGAGGCGGTGACCGCGGCACGCGCTGCCGCCGCCCTGCGGGTCGAGGACCTCCCCATGGCCCGGTCCATACGGTTGGTGCTGGCAGACGCCCTGCGGGCCCGCTTCCTTGCCCTGGACGACCTCGACGCGCTCGCCGAGGCCGTCGAGGAGTACGGCTCGGTGCCGGATCTCGATGCGGATGCCATGGCGGCGGCCGCGGATGCCACCTGCGCCCTGGCGCTGCGGACGGGGGAGATCGACCGGCTGGAACAGGGCATCGACTTGTGGCGTGCCTCGGTGGAGCTGACCCCGCCCGACAATGCCTTCTACGGCAGGCGGTTGTCGGGACTGGCCGTCGTACTCCTGCGGCTCTCGGAGGCGACGGACCGCGCCGAAGTCCTCGACGAGATGGTGTCTCTGTCGCGCGGCGCCCTGGAGACCCTGCCGGTGTCCGACCCGTACCGCACGGGGGTGTTGCACAACCTGGGATCCAACCTCGGTTCCGCAGGCACGCAGTTGGGTGACGAGTTGCTGCTGCAGGAGGCGATCGAGACCCTGGAAGCGGCGTTGGCCGAGACGCCGAACGACGATCCCGAGCGGGTCGCCACCCTGTTGTCCCTCACTGGGGCCCTGGGCGCGCGCGTACGGCTATCGGACCACCCGGTTCTCCTGGCACGGGCGCTTGAGGTCGCGGACGAGTTGCTCGCGGAGGCGCCGCCCGGCCACCTGCACCATGCGAGGGCCGCAAACAACGTGGCCAATCTCCTGCGTGACCTGAACCGCCTGGAGCCCGACCTGACCATGCTGCGCAGGGCACGGGTGCTGCATCGGGAGAGTCTTGAGGGTTCCCGGCTGACCGCGACGGAGCTGGCGGAATTCACCGTCAACATGGCTGCGACAGCGACCGACATCGCCATGGCCACCCGCAGTGCGGAGGATGCCGACATCGCCCGCGAGGCCCTCGCCGAGGTCGGTCGGCTGGAGGCCGCCACCGTCGAGATGCGGTTGGAGTGCGCCCAGGCCCTCGCCAGGCTCGAAGACGCCATGGGCAGGCCCGCACAGGCGCTCCAGGCCTTCGAGGAGACAGCCGCGCTGCTCCCGTACCTCATCCCCTTCCGGTTGGGCCGGAATCTGAGGGCGCGGCAGTTGCGCCGGGTGCGGAACTTCGCCACCGACGCTGCTGCCGGCGCAGTGTCGGCGGGCCGCCCGGAACGCGCCGTCGAACTCGTGGAGTTGGCGCGTGGTGTCCTGCTCGGTGAGGAGATGAGCGCACGCGGCGACCTGGCCCGGCTCGCGGAGCGTGACCCGGACCTGGCCCATCGCTTCGAGGCGCTGCGCATCGCGCTGGACGCGAGCGACCCGCCGGGTGAGCGGCTCCAGCAGCAGGTGTTCACCGACCCCTGGCAGCAGGTGCACGAGGAGGTGCGTCGGCACTCCCGCCACCACCTGGAGCTGACCCAGAGGATGGAGGCCCTGCTCGTCGAGATCCGAGCCCTGCCCGGCCTGGGGGACTTCATGCTGCCGCCACCGCTGGATCGGCTTTGCGCGCAGGCCTCCGAAGGACCCGTCGTCATCGTCTACGCGGGCAGGGAACGTGGTGACGCACTCATCCTGACCGGATCCGCCGACCGTCCCGTCGAAGTGGTGGCCCTGCCGGGCCTGTCCTTCTCGACCGTCCTGGAATGGTTGGGCCGCTCCGGCGAGGAGGAGACTCTGGGCGAGTTGTGGGACGTGATCGCGTCGCCGGTGCTGGCCGCGCTCGGCCCACAGGACCGGATCTGGTGGAGTCCGGTCGGCGCGCTGACGTACCTTCCGCTGCACGCGGCCGGCCGGGGCGAGGACTCCGTCCTCGACCGTGTGGTCTCCTCGTACACACCGACCGTACGGGCGCTGGGCTACGCCCGGGAGAACCGTGCCACGGAAGGAGCCGGGGGCACCCTGCTGGTCGGTATGCCGGACACTCCGGATGAAGAGCAACTGGCATGGGTCGAGCGGGAGTTGGAGCACGTCGAGCGGCTTGTGCCGGACGCAAGCGTGCTGACCGGTCCGGAGGCGACCCGGGACGCCGTGCTGAGCGCGCTGCCGGGCTGCGCCGTGGCCCACTTCGCCTGCCACGGGTACGCCGACATCGACGCCCCCGCCCGCAGCCGTCTGCTGCTGCACGATCACCGGACCGCGCCGTTGCTGGTGGGCGACATCGGCCGACTGCGCCTGACGGGGGCACGGCTCGCGGTGCTCTCGGCATGCTCCACCCACCGCACCGGCCCGACCCAGGTGGACGAGGCGGTCAGTATCGCGGCGGCGTGCCAGATCGCGGGTTTCCAGCAGGTGATCGGCACCCTCTGGGAAGCGGGCGACGCGATCGCCGCCCGGTTCGTACGGGAGGTGTATGCGGAGCTCACCGACGGCGGCACCCTGCCCCTGCGTGCCGAGCGCGCCGCGTACGCGGTCCACCACGCCGTACTCCATCTACGGGAGCGGTACCGGGGGCAGGGCTCCCCACGGGACTGGGCGCAGTTCATCCATGTCGGTGTCTGACGGGGGCCATCGTGCACGAGGAAGCTGTGGACCTGCTGCGCAGCGCGCTGAGCTGGCGTTTGACACGCCAGGGCTGGTGGGAGGTGAACCTGGCGGTCCGGACGTTGGCCGGGTCGGCGGATGTGGAGCGGTACCTGCCTCTGCTGGAACTCGCGGCGCCCAAGCGCATCGCGACCCGCGTGCCCGACGAGTCCGGCGAACCCGTGGATCCGACGACGCCGATCCCCGACGCGGTACGGGAGCGCGTCAACGAGCTCATCCACCGCCTCCACGCCGAGCCCGAACCTGATGCGGAACCACCCGACGGGCAGTCCTGAGGTGTTGCGCCCCGCGCTGGTCGTGCACGTGTACGTCGCCGTCACCGGACCCCGGGCGGTCGAGCACCGGCGCCGCCTGGATGACCTCTGGCATCGCCTCGGAACAGAGCTGGACGCGCCCCCACGCAGTCTCGGGCGGATCGAGGTGCGCACCGCCCCCGGAGAGGTCCTGCGCCAGGCCGTGCTGCGCACCGAGCACGACATCCACTGTTTGAGCGTCGCGTTGACCGGAGGCACCTGGCAGGAAATCGACGCCCTGTGGAATCGCTGGGCCGGGAACACACCGGACTGGGCCCTGGGCGTGTGCCGACTGTTCGTCGCCCACGTGGACGGCAGCCCGGGCCCGGACCTGACGCCCGGTGTCCTGGCCGTGCTGCCCGGGTCGTACACCTACGGTCGTACGACCGCGACCGGCGACTTCGCCCTGTGGGAGGTGGACATCGACCGGGACGACCGCGTCCTGCGCACCTTCGCGCTCCTCGCCCCCCTCGCCGCCGAGCGTCAACTGGACGCATGGGTGTGGAGTGCGGGCGACGACCGGATGGCACCCTTCGCCAGGTATCTCATGCACATGGCGAAGGTGCGCTACGAACTGAGGGTGTACGCGCAGGGAGATGGCTTCCGGCGGGCCAGGCAGGGAGTCGACGACCAGGTCGACGTCATGCTGGGCATGCTCGACACGGACGAACTGCCCGCCTTCCGGGTGGAGCTGGCCGAAAAGCAGGCAGCGACAGCGGGGCTGATCCGGACCATGACCCGGCTCCGCGAGATACGTCGGACGGTGGAGATCGCCCGCCACAACATGCGGGACGAGGGACTCCAGGACGACATCGCCCTCACCGACTGGTTCATCCTCCGCCTCGACGACGACATCGCTTACGCCGAGGCGACCCGCGAACGCGCCCGGGAGATCGGCGCGATCGCCGATCTCGTCATCGGGGAACGGCTCCAGCGCAGGATTGAGCATCGGGAGCGGCGCTGGGAGCGCCTAGCGGTACTGGAGGCAGCCGTGCTGGGCACACTGCTGATGATGCTGACCGCGATCCAGGCTCTCAACTACCAAGTACCGATGCCGGATCAGGTCAAGCCGTACGTCGTCCTCGGTCTGGGTGTGACGGCATTCGCGCTGACCGCCGTGGGCTATCTGCGCTGGCGCAGGGCACGTTGACGTTCGAGTGAGAGGCCGGGCGGAGCGCATGCGCCGCGCCCTTCTCTCCGGGGAAGCCACCTCGGCGCTCGTCGGGCGAGCGGGCGCATCATGAACGTAGGGGTCGGACAGCCACGCCCGGGCGGCGAGCATCCGCAGGGCCCCGCTCAGCCGGATGTCCGCACCAGGGCACAGCGCTTCCTCCGCCGCGTCGAACATCTTGTCCACGATGCCCCAGGCGGCGGCTTGGCGCATTGGCCCGTCGATGTGTGCTGCGCCCAAGCGGCGGGGTCCCCGTCCCTACACGGACGTGGACGACGGGGCTCCTTCTCCGGAGGTGGTGTCGAGCGTGTTGAGGAGCTCGCGTTCACTTGGTGTCAGCGGGGGCTCCGACAGTGGGGGCAGCGGGGATCCGTTGAGGGCGGCCAGAACGGTCCCGGGGCGCAGCAGACGGGCAGGACCTGCTTCGAGCCCGGTCACATCCCACAGGGCGGAAGCGGCGACGTAGGAACCGGTGGCAGCCCTTGTGAGGCGGCGCGCGTACCGGCCGGCGATGCGGTCCGCAGCGGTCCGCTTCCCGCCACGGACCTCCGGGTACATCCCGTCCTGGCTGACCGCGATGCTCCACGCCGGCTCGACGATTTTGGCCGCGGCGCGCTGAACCTTGCGGGTGACGCCGGGTGCGGCCAGGTCGGCGTGCGTCAGTTGCCGGCGGAGGGCCTGGGCGCCCAGTGCGGCCACCGACATGCCCTGGCCGTAGGTGGGGTTGAGGGTGGCGAGTGCGTCGCCGAGGACGACGAGGCCGTCCGGCCATTCGCGTGCCTTTTCCAGGTAGCGGCGGGAGTTGCTGGTGCTGTGGCTGACGAAGACATCGGTGAGGGGTTCGGCTCCGGAGATCAGTTGGCCCACGATGGGGTGAGGCAGGTCGAGGGTGTAGCGCAGGAAGCCTTCCGTATCGGCCGGGGGCTCTCCGCCTCTGGAGCCCCCGAGGCTCACCATCCAGCGGTTGTCCTCGATCGGGACGATCACCGCGCTGCGGCCCGGCTGGGACAGATAGGGGTTGGCCTGCACCATCGTCAGCGGGAAGTCTTCCGCGCCCGGCGGGGTGCGGTAGATGCGGGTGGCGTTGACGAGACCGGTGTCGACTCGTTTCTCGTCTATGCCGACGATGCCGAGGGTGGTCAGCCAGGTGAGGATGCGCGAGCCGCGTCCGCCGGCGTCGATGACGATGTCGGCGTCGAGTTCCGTCGGGTCTGTGGGGGTACCGATGCGGACACCGTGGACGCGCCGGGCGGTGCCGATCAGGTCAACCACCTGTGCGGTGCGGATCTCGACGTTTCCGGTGTTGTCCACGACCGCCGAGCGCACGGCCCAGTCCAGGAGTGCCCGGCTGGAGGTGATCATGTGGTGGCTGCTGTGGCGCCAGCGGCGGAACCAGCCCTCCGGGCTCAGGGCCACCATGCCCGAGCTGAGTGATATTTCGTGGGCGCCCGCGGCGAGGAGGTGCTCTCTGACGCTGATCTTCGGAACCAGGTCCTCCATGGCGGCCAGTCCGCCAGGCATCAGTAGATGGGCGTGACGTCCTTGGGGGAGCCCCTTACGGTGCTCCGGCCCATCGGGCAATTCGTCACGGTCCAGCATGATCACCTCGTCGACGACAGGAGACAGCGCCGCAGCCGCCAGTACACCGCCCAGTCCGGCTCCGATGACGACAGCTCTACTCATGGTGCTCCTTGAATTCAGTCACGGGATGCTGTCACCGATCCCTGACGGGCTGCGGCGACGACGGGCGATTGCCCCAGTGCCTGGGCGAGTTCCACCAGTCCCGTTGTGCCGAGGGCGTCGGTGGCGTGCAGGCGGTAGGTGCTGGGTTCCTTGAGCTGGTGGTCATCGGGGGCGGCGGCCTGGCGCGCGGCGTCGGCGAGCATCGCTGCCTCCGCTACCACGCGGGCCTGGCGAGGCGGCAGGCCTTCGTCGAGGGCCGTCGCCAGCGAGGTCCGGCGCACCCGGTCGTCGAAGAGAGGCGCCAGGGCGAGGAGGGCGTCGTGAATGGATACTTCCAGCCATTGGAGCCGCGCGTGCGGGAGTTCCCACCACGAGGGCGAAGGCTTTGGGGCGGCCGCTGCCCGCTGCACTTCCATCCACAGCGGCGTCAGCCTGCGGTAGTCGCTCAGGCTGCGCCAGTGGGTGATGGCCGGCGGCAGGAGTCTTGGGAGCGTGAAGCCGGCGGAACAGAACAGTGCGCCGAGAGAGACCACGGGCGGGGCGACGGTCGTGGACAGAAAGTCGAGGTCGTGGCCCAGCCAACGTGCCACGACAGCGGTGATCTTGGCGATCTCGAAGCCGACGATGTCCAGCAGCAGTCCGAGGAGGATGAGGCGAAGTCCGGTCCGGAGCGGGCCCGTTACCTCACGCAGCCATCTGAGGCACACGGCACTCATCACCAGGATGCAGGCGCCGTGGCCGATCAGGTACAGCACGATCATCTCGCGCATGTACGGCGTGTTCGCGTAGTACGTGTCGAGGTCGTTGAGTCTCTCGGTGCGAGCGTCCGCCAGGGTGAACAGGACGATGATCGCGGCGACCAGCAGGCCGTAGACGATGACGCTCTGCAGGGTGCTGCGCCTGACCGACTCGGGTGGGCCGCCTCTCCACTGGATCAGCAGAATGATCCCGGAACAGCTGTACGCGGAGATCATGCTGTAGGTCAGCGGGGCGCCGAAGTTGGGTATGCCGGTCAGGCGGTTGACCGCGGCCAGGGTGACAGGCGCGGAGCATGTGAAGCACAGCGCGCCGATCGAGACGGTGGCGCAGGTGGAGGCGGTCAGCGGGTTACGCAGCGCCGCGCGCGGCCGGCGGAACAGCAGCACGGCGGATAAGGCTAAAAGGCTGGCCGCCAGGTACACGACAAGACTCATGGGTGAGAACTCCGTTCAGCGCCCGGCGTGGTGGAAGGTGGGGCCGGTGCTGTCGGCGTGTGTTTCATGCCGCGCCTCTGGTGGCGGCCCCGCGGTGAGCCCGGGCGTCTGCACCGGCGCCGGACACGGACAGGGCGTCGGCGATGCGAACGAGAGCAGAGGCATCCGGTGCCGGAGGCCTGCGGTCGGCCCCGTGCGAGGAAACGGGAATCGGCCGTCCGTTTCGCTCCTGCCTCATGGCCGCGGCGATGATTGCGGCCCAGCCGGCGGCTTGTGCCCGCTCCTGGTCTCCGGTCGCTCGCAGGGCCGCGTCATGAGTCTGCTCGTACAGATCTCGGTTGAACAGTTCATCGAGGTAGCCCAGGGCGTTGTGGATGCTGGTCTGGCGCCACATGAGCAGGGTGGCGGGGGAGGACGGCCGTGGACGCGGCAGCCGTAGATTGCGGTGGGCGAGTACGTCGTCCAACTCGCGTTCGAGCGGCGCCAGGCGCACGTAGGTGCGCCACGAGAGGAACCAGGCCGTCAGGCCGGGGCCGGCCCAGGGGATGAGGATGCCCGTCACCGTCAGCAGGGCGCCGAGGCCCGCCAGTCCGGGCGAGAGTTCCGTGTCGAGTGCCGACCAGTCCGGCCCGCACCAGCGTGCGACCACGGCCGTGAGCTTGGAGACGCTGTACCCGGCACCGATGACAGTGCCGGCTCCCATGGTGAGCAGGCCGGCACGGAGCCACCCATGGACCTCGCGCGCCCAGCGCAGCGACCACAGCGCGGTTGTCACCACGGCGGTCAGGTGAGCGAGCAGATACAGCACGATCATCTCGGCGGTGAAAGGGGTCGCCGCGTAGTACGTGTCGAAATCGGTACGGCGCTCCAGGGGTGTGTCCCCGAGCGCGAACAAGGCGGCGATGCCGACGAGTACGACGGAATAGACGCTCATCAGGCAGCGGACGATCCGGCGTCCGCTCGATCCGCCCTGCCAGTAGACGATCAGGACCAGTGACATCGCGCTGTAGGCGGTGATGGAGGCATAGGTCAGGGGCGCGGCGAGATTGGGGATGCCGCTGACGCGGTTGATCGCCCCTACCGTGGGCGGCGCGCCCAAGAAGAAGCAGAAACTGGCGAGAGCCATGACCGCACAGATCACGCGCAGGATGGGATCACGCCAGTGACGTACGAGATCGGGCGCCCGCACAGCCACGCCGAGCCACAGCACGCCGCAGCTCACGTAGTTGATCAGACCGCTCATCGACGTGTCCCGCGGTAGTTGAGGGCAGCCCCGATACGGCCGGCGAGATCGTCGGCGCTCTGCGCCCCCGACGCGAAGACGGAGTGGTCCGATGCCTCCAACAGCGACCTGAGGCGCCGCCCGACCAGCATGCCGAACAGATCGGCCTCCTGCTCGGCCCGCAGGCTGAAATCGGTGCGGGCAGCGGTTGGTTGGGAGCCGGGAGAGGCGCCCAAGCGGTGAACTGGAGCGGCGTCACCTTGGCTCATGTGCCACACCTCGTGACCAAAGATCACGATCTGGTGCCACACAGCGGCGCGCTCTTCGATGATGACGTCGTCATAGGTGTCCCGTTCGAGCCAGAGCCCGGTCGCGGTGTGCGGCGGAAAGGCCGCCTTGTGCACGACGACCTCGCGTCCCCGCCAGTGATTGACCGACGAGACGAGCGCGGCGAACAGTTCCTCAGGGTCTGCGGGAAGCGTCACCCGGATGGGATCGATGAGCGCGTCGGCAAGCCTGCGCATCTCCTTGCTCCTACGCACCGTTCTCCCCATGGTCGCTTCCGGTTCCTGGGGACCCGAGGCGGCCGCGGTTCAGCATGCGGACGACGGCATCCGTGGGGCCGGCGGTGCGGTCCGGAAGGCCTTTGACGAGAGCGTCGGAGAGAGGACCTTGGCGGCCGGTTGCGTGGGTGATGCGCTCCAGGGTTTCGGCGAGTTGCGCGTGAGCATCCGCTGCCACCGAGCGATCTCCAGGACGCTTGTAGTGATGAGGAGTTGAGGACTGCATGACACTATCGGGCCTCGCTCAGGATGTTAAGTTTTCCTGCATCTCCCGGCAGGAACGGTCGACACGAACGGGCGGGGGCCGCCTCCGTGCACGTAGCCGCAGATCTACGCCACTTTCCGTGGTGAGCGAGGCCGCGGCGCGCGATCCGGGTCCGCCGACCCGGACAGCTCCGACGTCGAAGCCGTGGCAGTGTGGAAGTAGGCCGACGGAGACCTCGACGAGAACCCGCGGGTGTTCGGCCGCCCCGGACAGCTCGCGGGTCGGCGCGAGCACTGCGCTCACCTTGCCGGCGTCCCCGTGCGAGCGAGCCGAAGGAGATCCGGTCATGACCACATTCCCCACCGCTCGAGCCGTCCGGACAACCCCGGAGGGACTCCTGTGGGAGCCCAGCGAACGCTGGGTGCGCGGCCGCACCGGCGATGTCACCGTCGTCGACAGCAGGCACCCCGTCCTCGTGTGGGAACCCGGGGTACCAGTGCCGCTGTACGCCTTCCCGCGCGAGGAGGTCCGCGAGGACCTGCTCCGCCCTGCGAAGAACCCCCCGACCGGCACGCACAGCGGATCACAGATCTTCTACGACCTCGAGCTCGGCGGTGAGCTGCTGGCGAACGCGGCCTGGACGTTCCCCGCAGCGGACCTGGCCGGTCACATCGCCTTCGAGTGGTTCCGGCGCGTCGGCCGAGGCCTCGACCACTGGTACGAGGAGGAGGAAGAGATCTTCATCCACCCTCGCGACCCGCACAAACGGGTGGACGCCATGCCCAGCAGCCGCCACGTCCAGGTCAAGATCGACGGCACCCTCGTGGCCGACACCCGCCGCCCGGTCCTGCTCTTCGAGACCGGCCTGCCGACGCGGTTCTACATCCCGCGCGAGGACGTCCGCCTGGAACTGCTCGCTCCCACCGACCACCACACCGGGTGCCCCTACAAGGGCACGGCCAAGTACTGGTCGTGGAGGGGTGAGGCCGGCATCCCGCCGAACGTCGTCTGGAGCTACCCGGAGCCGCTGCCCGCGGTGGGCGCGATCAAGGACCTCCTCGCCTTCTACAACGAAGCGGTCGACATCACCATGGAGGGCGAAGCCCTGGAGCGCCCCGTCACCCCGTTCACCAAAGCGCTCTCGGAGCAGACGCCGACCTGACGACACAGGCCATGGTGGTCACCACTGGCGCCGCACCTGGGGATCGGCGGTGTGATTCGCCGAAGTCGCCTGGGAAATACAGCAGTTGGAGTTCGACCAGAGGAGCGCCCGACGCGCTCAGCCGTGGCCGGATGGGAGAGTCAGCGACCGGTCGGCTACCGGAACGACTCGTAGTCGGTGCGGAGGCAGGGGACTTCACGAAGCGGAGAAGGCATGATCCGGGCGTGATCCTCACCGCGCGACAGCTCGTCCTGGCCACCCTGGACCGTCAGCTGCTGCTCGAGCGCCGGCGCCTGGATGTGGCGGAGGCGGTCCGCCAGGTCTGCGCGCTGCAGGCGCAGACGCCGGCGTCACCGTACCTGGCTCTGTGGAACCGAGTTCAGGACTTCGTGCCCGAGGACCTCGACGCGGCGTTCAGGGATCGCCGAGTGGTGAAGGCGACCCTCATGCGGATCACCCTGCACGCTGTCCACGCGGAGGACTACGCGCCTTACCACGCAGCCATGTTGAGTACTCTGCGGGCGTCGCGGCTGTACGACCGCCGTTTCACCTCGACAGAGCTGACCGATGCCGATGCGGACGCGCTGTTCCCACAACTTGCCGGGTTCTTGGTGCGGCCCCGCACCGGCGCCGAGGTCGAGGAGGAGGTCACGAAGCGGTTCGGCGAGCACGCGCACCGCTTGTGGTGGGCGCTGCGGACGTACGCGCCGCTCCATCATGTGCCGACCGGCGGCCCGTGGTCGTTCACGCAGCCGAACACCTACCTCGCTCCCCCCGCAGCCCCCGGGTCCGTGGCGCAGGAGGCGGCAGCCGGGGTGCAGCAGCTGTTGCGCGCCTACCTGCGGGCGTTCGGGCCCGCGTCGGCCCAGGACTTCGCCCGGTTCACCTTGCTGGGGCGCCCGGTGATCACCCAGGCGCTGCACGAGCTCGGAGACCAGGTGGTGCGGGTGACAGGCCCGGACCGCGCCGACCTGTTCGACCTGGCAGGCGCCGCGGTACCCGCCGAGGACACCTACGCGCCGCCGAGACTGCTGCCGATGTGGGACAGCACGCTGCTGGCCCACGCCGTCCCCGGGCGGGTGATGTCCCAGGAATACCGGTCGCTGGTCGTCCGGCGCAACGGCGACATGCTGCCCACCCTGCTTGTCGACGGGCAGGTCGTCGGAGTGTGGCGCGCAGCCGACGGCGGGCTCGAACTGACCGCCTTCCGTCAACTGGGCAAGGCCGCGTGGCAAGGTCTGACCGAGGAAGCGGAGAAGCTGGCAGCGCTGCTCGCCGACCGGGATCCAGCCGTGTACCGACGCTACGGACATTGGTGGGACAAGGGGTTTCCCGGTGTCGAGAGCACGGTGGTCAGGGGCTGAACGCGCCGCCACGTTGTGTACTGACTCACTTCAAGTCCGGCTGGGGAGGAGTGCAGCTCATGCGGTCCACAGCTGTACGAACCCGTCGGTGCCGGTGACGGCAAGGGTGTTGTCGTTGCCGTTGGCGAAGGTGACGCTGCTGAGTTCGCCTTGGTTGGTTTCGCGGGTGAGGACGCGTGGGTTCATGAGGTCGCTCAACTCGTCCCATACGCGAACCGTTCCGTCGGAATTGCTGGCGGCCAGAACATATCCGGGGGTGTTGAAACTGAGGTCGTTCGTGTAACCCACGGCCCGAGCCGAATCGACACGGTGAGGGTTGGCCGGCTGCGAGACGTTCCACAGCTGCACCGATCCGCGTGAGGTGCCGATGGCCAATGACTCCCTGTTCGCACTGAAGGCCAGCGCGGTGACTGACGCGCCGGTCGCCAACTGGCTCCCTTCAATGGTCCGGGGCTTCGCGGGATTCTCCATGTCCCACAACTGCACCGTCCCGTCGGTGCTGCCCACGGCGAGAACGTTGCCGACAGGGTTGAATGCCAAGCGAGTGACCGCATGTTCCCTGCTCGGGGCGGCCAAGGCCACCGGGCGTTCAGGCTTGGAAACGTCCCAGATCCGGACCGTGGAGGTTGAACTGGCCACGGCGAGGAACCTGCCGTCCGGACTGTAGGCCAGGTCGTTCACAGCGCCGCCGTACTGGCCGTCCTCCCTCATCGGCAGTGTCGCAGCGGGACGTTGAGGGCTGTTCATCGGACTTCGCCAGAGGCGCACGGTCCCGTCATCGCTGCCGACTGCCAGGACAGAACCTTCCGGGCTGAAGACCGTCCGGGTGACAGGACCCGCACTGGTGTTTCCGAGTTCCACCTTCTCTTTGGGGTGGCGCACGTCAAGGACGGTCACGCTCCCGCGCGCGGTACCGATGGCAAGGGTTTCGGAGGGACCGAACGTTGCCCCTGTGGCGGCGCTTCCCACGTCGATGACCTGCTGTACGTTCGCCGTTGCCGGTTGAGCTCCGTACGGAGTGGCCGGTTTGTTGGCCCAACCCGTCCAATATCCGGCCGAGACACCGACCACGAGTCCGGTCATCAGGGACACGGCAGACGTCGCACGATAGCGATGGCGGACCGAGGTCTCAGGGGTGTGGGTACGGCTGCCGCGCCACGTGGCCGCGTCCGCGTGCCGCTGTGGTGGTTGAGCGGCAAGTGCCGCGAGCAATGTGTAGCGGGACCGCGTGTCTGCGGGCTCGATGGTCTCGGGGCCACCGAGCGCATTCAAGGCTTTCAACAGCAATCGACTACTGGTCTGCACTGCTTACCCCCGTACCATCGATGATGCCGCCCGCGGAGCCGCTTTCCGGCGCTCTCGCTTCAGGAACGTGCCCGGCACCGTCCTGAGACGCGGATCGTTCCGTGACGGTTCCTGAATCCTGGAGCGGAAGACCGCCAAAGAATCGATACACGAGAGACTGGGCGATTGTGGCGAATTTCGCCATCATCAACGGTGCGGTGACCCCGACCAGGAACGCTGTGGATGCATCCGAGATCACCTGTGTGTCCGCAAACGGTGCCGCGAGAGCACCCCCGACACACAGGCGCACGACGATCGCAACGCAGTACAGGCGCATCTCCGACGGTGTCTTCCAGGGCCACGCCAACTCTTTGCCGCCGGACTGCGGCCGCACCGCCCCGAGGAACAACGTCATCTCTGCGGCGCCGCCCCCGAGGAGTGCCCAGAGCACTGCCTCCCGAATTTCCATGAGAGTTACGCTAGCAATCCGTCATCACGTGTCGCCACTCGTTCAGCGGTTAATCACACTCGTACCATTGCCCTGTCGAGTCTGATCGTCCGGCATTTTCGGATCGTCAATAAAGTGAAAGAGAAATGTTTCTTCGCGTGTGGATCAAGAGCGAATGAGCATAACTTGATCAAGGGGTTGAGGTTGGGCTGGACCATGTGACCCCGGCGTCCCTGACCGCCTGGTCGAAGGGTCCCTTGCGGGCTCCGGCAGGTCGGTGGTGAGCGGCTGAACTGGGGTGAACCCTTTGGCGCCGGGCAAGTGTTGGACGATTTCGAGGTCGATGCCGAGGGTGGCGGCGTGCTCGACAAAGTGCTTGCGGTAGCCGCCGTCGGCCCAGGCCTTGCGCAAGCCGGGAGGGTCGGCGGCGGCTTGGTCCAGGAGGGTTTGCCCGGCGGTGGAGTCCTGGACGCCGGCGGCGGTTACCAGTACAGCCGGCGGTAGGCCGAGGGTGTCGGTGATGATGGTGTGTTTGCGGCGACACCCTCGTCGAAGTCATCGGTCCACCCGACGACCCACTTGCCTGGCGCGGGTGCGGGCAGCGGTCCGCGCTGCAAGCTTGCAGGTCGGAGCGTAATCTGGAACCTGACCGCGCTTGCGGAAGTGCGGCATTCCTTCACCTTCCGCATCACCCATCCAGTTCCTGCGTCAACCTCTTGGCGCGGTCGACCGTGTGCCTCGGGTCGGAGGTACGCGGGAAAGAAGCGCTGACGCCTCTCAGAAGGCGGGGCATCACATGGTTTCGTACGCGTTCCCGGAACAGGTCGAGATCGACGTCCGGGACGAACTGCTGGAACCCGAGGACGAAGCCGGCGGAGAGCAGCGGATCGTCGATTACACGACGTTCTTCTTCCCCGCGCACGGCGTTTTCGCTAGGCGGCTCATCTGCGGCCCCGCTCTCAAGTCGTACAGCCGGGCGTTCGTGTCGCTCTGCGAAGTCGACGGGAACAACGTCCCGTTCCGAGGGCTGGCAACGATGAGCGTCGCCAACGTCGTTCCGCACGACGACGGCATCCTGGAAATAGTGGGCTCCATCCAGTGGAACTCCGACATCAAGGTGCGGGCCAGCGTGTTCTGGCAGTAACCGAGCCTTGAGCAAGGAACTTTCCGGAGCGAACAGTGCCCGACGAGAACGGTGCAAGTGAACAGCGGACACAGGAAAGCCGCCTGCTGGACCGGTTTCCCGGGCTGCGTGAGTCCGTCGCGTCGCTGCCGGAGTTCATCGCCTGGAACGACAGCTTCCCCCTCGTCGAGGTGGACGCCGAGTCGTTCCGAGTCGCCCGGGGCGACCAACTCATGGATCGTGACCAGATGATGGTCGAGTGGGTCAGGCTGTTCCGGCCGCAACTGCTCGAAAGAGGAACAGAAAATGACAGATAGCTCAGACGTGCGGCGCCCCGAGATCGCCATCGACGGCCAGGTGTTCTACCGGGTGGAGGGTGACCTGCTGCTCGACGCCGACGAACTCGATGTCTACATCGAGGCGCAGAGGGCACTGCGGGCAGAGCGCGAGGCCGCCCGGCTGCTGGCACAGACAGGGGTCGGCACCATCGGCAGCGGAATCAGCCCGCTCGGGCAGCCGAGCAGCGGCCTGCTCGGCATCATGCAGGACGGCAAGATCCTCCGCTGGGATCCGGGCACGGTCCTGAAGTACTGCGTCCTGCGCAAGACCTTCCCGGAGCGGGAGTGGTACGAGTCGGTCGTCGAGAACATGCAGCGCGCCACCGACGCCTGGTCGGCGACCTGCGGCGTGCAGTTCGAGCACGTCGAGGCCGCCGACGAAAGCGATTCACTGCGGCCGCCCGAAGTCGTCTTCCCGGTACGGCACCTCGACTCCGGGGGCCAGTTCATCGCCGCGGCGTTCTTCCCGAACGACCCGGAGAACCGCAGGCGCGTCTTCATCGACCCGTCCTACCAGACCACCAGTTTCGACCGCGTGGGCGTACTGCGGCATGAGTTGGGCCATGCCATCGGCTTCCGGCACGAACACATCCGCTCAGGCGCGCCCGCCGTCTGCCCCGACGAATCCACCGACGGAACGGTGGACCTCACGCAGTACGACCCGCAATCGGTCATGCACTACTTCTGCGGTGGTGTGGGTTCGCGGGAACTCGCCATCTCCGAACTCGACCGGGTGGGCGCCCAGAAGGTCTACGGACCTCCGCTGTCCAGTTTCAACCTCCTGGCCGCCTGACGGCGTTGACCGCGGCGCCGTTCGGCCCGCCAGGACCGGCTCGATCAGTTCCCCGCGGGCATCGGACAGATCACTCGGATAGGGCGACATCGCGGAGGGCGATGGCCGACGCCCGATGAGACGTCGGCTCCAGCGCGGGCAGCGATGCCTCAGCCCCTCAGATGCCCCAGCACGGACCGCACCGCGCGTTCCACGGCGTGGCTCGCCTGCTCGGTACGGTCGATCGTCTCGAAACCGTGGTGGCCCTGCGGGACGTCGATCACCTCGACATCGGCGTCGCACTCCTTGGCGGCGGCCAGGAACTCCTCGACCGTCACCGCGATCTCCGCGCGCTCCAGTTCCACCCGGGTCAACACGATCGGCAGCCGCCCCGCGGAACGAATCGAGGCGGCCGGGCGGAAGCGGGACTCGACAAGCCCCCAGTTCGGCATCGGGGCGAGGATCGGATAGGTCGCCGCCACACACCGCAACCACGGCGGGGGCGCCGCGAGCCAGTCCGCGGACAACAGCCCGCCGGCGGAGAAGTACCACAGCGCCACGCGGTCCTCGTCGACGCGCGGGTCGGCTCGTACGAGGTCGACCGCTTCGGCCACGTCCTCGGCGGCCCGCCCGTAGTCGGCGAGATCGTGCAGCCGATGGTCCAGCGTCACGCCGACCGCTCCCATGGCGGCCACGTACCGGCCGTAGCCGACGAAGGCCGGCCAGTCCCGTGGAGTCGGCCGGACGTCGGGGTGGACCGGGCCTCCGTGGACGAACACCACCGCGGGGCACGGGGCTTGGGCTTCAGGGAGGTCGTCGGGGAGGTAAAGATCGACCCGTCCCACCCGTTCGGGATGCCGCTCCGGTACGTCCAACAGGAACGGGAGCAGGTGAGACGGCTGTTCCGTCACTGTCGCGCTCACCCGGTGCCCTTCTCCCGCGGCGGCCCGGAGCAGTACCTCCGTCACTTCGTCGGGGCACGAGAGCATCGGCCAGTGCCCGGTGTCGAGTTCGAAGAAGGTCACCCGGGGGTCGGTGAGCACCTGGAGTCGCGGGTCCCCCAACCGCACCAGGCCCTCGACACTGGCGATGCTCGAGCCGTTGGCGACGCAGAGGACGCCGGTCGCCGGCAGCTCGGAGACCGCGCCGGACAGACGGAGCGGCTGGGTGAGCGTGCCCACCGGCTGCGGAACGGCGTTCTCCGCCAGCCGGGCCAGCACGCTCGGCGGGAGCCCCGCGACGCTGCCCCAGCGCTGCCACTCCTCATGTGACGGCGGCGGGATCCGCCAGCCCTCCTCGGCCGCGTCGGCTCCCTCGGCCCCTTCAGCGGCATGGACCTCGTGCAACAGCCGGTCGCGGACCGCCTGGTCGGGCACCAGAGTAAGAGCCTGATCGCCGTTCTGGGGCATGCCCGCGTCCAGGTGGACGATCCGCGCGATCCGCTCCGGGCGCCGGTCGGCGGCGCCGAGCACCGGATGGATGCCGTAGCAGTGACCGACCAGCACCACTTCCGCCGCATCCACCTGGTCGATCAGCCGCAGCAGATCGCGGATGTGCGTCTCCAGGTCCGTGTCAGGTCCCGCGGCACGGCCCTCACCCATGCCGGTGAGCGTCACCGGATATGCCTCCGCCCCCGACCTCCGTAGCCGGTCGGCCACCTCCTGCCAGATCCAGCCGCCGGTGTGGGCACCCGCTACCAGGATGAATGCCGTCATCGCTGTCTCCTCGCACACTGTGGTCCGCGGGGCCGCCCGTACCGGCGCTCCGCGCTCGCCGGTACGGTAGGAACTCCCCCTGAGGGAGGTTCAAGCCGTGTCCCCCGAGAGCATGTGGAGCATCGGAGAGCTCGCCGAGCGCGCGGGCGTCACCGTCAAGACCGTCCGTTTCTATTCGGACCGCGGTCTGTTGCCCGAAGGCACCCGCAGCAGCGGCGGCCATCGCCGGTACGGCCCCGAGGCTCTCGACCGGCTCCACCTGATCCGCTCCCTGCGCACCCTCGACCTGCCGGTCCCCGACGTAGGCCGGGTCCTCGACGAGGAGGACACGCTGGAGGACGTCGTCGCGGCGCAGTTGCGGCAGATCGGCTCGCGACTGGCTGCCCTGCGCTGGCAGGAGGCCGCCCTCCAACTGCTCCAGGACTGTGCCCCCGAGGAACGCGCCGAGCGGCTCCGGCTGATCGGCGCCGTGCCCGTTCCGCCCAGCACCGCGGCACTGGCGCGCTTCTGGCGGCGCTGGCTGCCGCCGCGTCTCCCGGCCCGGCTGGTCTCCGCCATCGTCGAACACGCGGTTCCTCAGCTTCCCGAAGGCCCGACTCCGGCCCAGGTACTGGCCTTCACCCGGCTGCACGCCTTCGTCTCCGCCCCCTGCCCTGGCACCGGTCGCGGACAGCCCGCCGCACACGGGCCCGACGGGGGCCGCCCGGCTGTGCTCTACGACGGTCTCGCCGAGGCGTACGCGCTGGCATCGCCGCAGTTGCGGGCGGAACGGCCACCGCACGAGGGCGAGGCACTCGACTGTTTCGTCTCCGCCTACGCCCGCTCACGCGGCACACGAGACACTCCCGCCTTCCGACGCAGGCTCCGTGCGCTGCTGGCCGCGGACCCGCGTATCGACCACTACTGGAAACTCACCGCCGAGATCTCCGGCCCGTCGGAACCGACCCCCGGCGCCACCCACGACTGGCTCTGCGCCGCGCTGGACAACCAGATCGCCCTGTCGGCGGGCTGATCCGGGTGGCTCCATTCGGTGACCGGAGAGGGGCGTTCCCGTCCCGGGGTTCCCCCCGTCAGGCCGGCGCTTTCCCTCACGAATGAGGCACCCGATCCGTCCGGCACCCCATGGGTTGCGGGGGGACTCAGTCACACCCGCAGGCCCGTGGAAGGCTTGTTGCTCAGAACGCCCACCGCGTATGGGTGTAGACCCCGTCGTCGCGACCGAAGCCGTACGCCGTGGCCGGGGCCACCGCGAAGACCACCACGTCCCCTTTCCGGAACGCGCCCCCGATCCCGTGGAAGGTGCCTTCCGGCGCGGTGATGTGCGACCCGTACTTCGCCTCGTACGCCGCGATCACCTCCTCCAGCACGGCCGGATCGACAACCGGTTCCGCCTTGCCCTCGACCACGAGGTCGAGCCCTTCCGTGAGCGAGTTCCCCCCGGTGGTCAGCGCGCAGTGCCCGTCCTGAGCGAGGTTCCTCGCCTTCTGCTCCCCTGCGCCGGTGGAGAAGTACAGCACTCCGTCGTGCCAGGCGGCGATCACGGGAGTCACGTGCAGTCGGCCGTCGGGCCGCACCGTGGACACCCAGAAGATCTCGGCGGCCTTCAACTGCCGCTGGGCCTCGGCCCACTCGGTGGCGGTGACTTCCGCGGCACCCGGGCGGGGATTGAGCGCGGAGCTGTAGCGGGCATCGAGCTCGGTCGTGGGTTGCTGTGCAGATTCCTGTGCAGGCATGGCGGGACTTCCTCTCTCCGATGACGTCT
Organism: Streptomyces sp. NPDC002935; assembly: GCF_040611295.1. Classification (NCBI taxonomy): domain Bacteria; kingdom Bacillati; phylum Actinomycetota; class Actinomycetes; order Kitasatosporales; family Streptomycetaceae; genus Streptomyces; species Streptomyces sp. NPDC002935. Next base: position 67,578 of record NZ_JBEXNW010000011.1, on the reverse strand, counting down.
CTCCGATAACGACCGGCTGCGCGCGCGGAAATCATCGCCGCGCCCGTTCGTGTCCCCGCCTGGACGCCCGTTCAGGGCGAGGATGTCCGTACGCTTGCCGACGGCTCGGCGGACATCGAGGAGGTCGTCGGCCCCGGCGACTACCGCGGCACGATCGATCGAGCGGTGGGGTGATCGAGAGCCGGGGTGGAGTCGGATCAGGTCGCGACCATGGCGTTCAGTCCGTAGTCCAACTCCGAGCCGTCGACCAGCAGCGCCTCGACCGTGCGCGTACGAGGGTCGATGTCGGCCACGATCCCGTCCCCGGCGTAGCGGGGGTAGCCCGTTTCGCCTGTCTCACCGGTCGCTTCGACGACCGCCGACCGTACCGCTGAGTCCTGCGCGGAGACGGCGTCCTTGTTCTCGACGAATTCGGGGACCAGCAAGATCGTGAAGCGCTGCGGCTCGGTAGTCATGCTCCGGTATTTAAGTGCCTCTCCGGCCAACCCCTGCGCAGGCGCACGGTAGGTCTTCGCACACTGGCTCCATCGCCCGGGAGGCAGCGTCGTGTCCCGGCACGGGTGCCGACTTCTCCTCCGAAACGGCAGGCAACTCTCATTCCGCGCACGGTAATCTCGGCGAGGTGAACGGTCCCGCACCCCTTGGTCCGCCGGAAGTTCTCGCGGCGCTCGGCGTGTCCTTCCGGCTGCATGAGCACCCTGAATTCACCAACCCCCGGGACGTGTGCGCCGCGTTGGGTGTTCCCCTGGAGCGCACCGTGAAGACTCTGGCATTCGGCACCGCCGAGGACCGTCTCCTGCTGGCCGCATTGCCCGGCCATGCGCGGCTGCAGTACGGCGCCTTGGCCCGCGCAGCCGGGATCCGGCGCAACGACCTGTCTCCCGCTGACACAGGACGGCTGGCGAGGGCGGGGATGCGGCCGGGCGGTGTGTGCCCCGTGTCCGCCGACCGGGCCGCGATGGTCGTGTTCGACGAGACCGTCAGCAGCCTGCGGCGTGTGCACTGCGGCAGTGGCCGTCCCGGCAGCAGCATCGAGATCGAGGTGGCGGAGCTCATGGCCGCCGTCCCGACAGCCGCTACAGCGCCGATCGCCGGTCTCCCGGCCGACGAGTCGGCATGACGATCCGCGACGCCACATTCTCGGACGCCGACGACATCTACCGCCTGCTGAGCGGGTTCGTGACGAGCTACCGGCCCGATCGGGCGGACTTCGACGCCGTCACGTTGCCTCGGATCATCGAGGCCGCCGCGGAGGGCAGAGCCGAGTTCCTGGTCGCCGAGCAGGACGCGCGCGTGGCCGGGTACCTGCTCGCGCTGCGCCTGCCCACCCTCTTCGCCGGCGGAACGATCCTCGAACTCCTGGAACTCACCGTGGACGCGCCCGTGCGTGGCCGCGGTACGGGTTCCGCGCTGATCCGGGCCGCGCAGACGAGAGCCCGAGAGGCGAACGACATCGAGGTGACCGTGCCGACCCGCAGGGCGGCCGCCTTCTACCAGGCCCTGGGCTTCCACGAGACCGCCGTCCATCTCAAGTGGTCCACCACCTGACCGGAGATTCGGGTCCGATCCGCCTCGACATCGCCGGATCCCGGGTCGGCCGAGCGGGCGACGGCAGTGGGATGTACCGCGTCATGGGGGAAGGCATCGATCATGCCGCCAACCTGGTCGCTGCCGTAACCCACGACGGTGTCCTGCTTCTCTGGACCGCCGGCCGTACCAGCGGTGCCGCTGCGCGCCTGGACGGTGGCAACCGTTTCCGCAGACGGTTCGACACCGTGCCGGCCGTCGAGAACAGATGGGTGCAATCGTGAAGCGCAGGACAACGGAATCACGTACGCGCCGGACGGCACCTGCTGTCGGCCGCGCAAGGGGACGGGCCCGGCGGCTGGCGGCTGTCACGGGGTTCCTTCTGGCCTGTGCGCTGCCGATGGGACCGGCGGGCGCGACACAGGAGGATGTCCACCCACCGGCCAGGCCACGCCTGCTCGTTTCCGACTACGGCAACGACCGGGTGGTCAGACTGCCGGCCAACGGGAGCGGTCAGACGACGGTCCCTCTCGACGGAGTGGTGCGCCCGACCGGTCTGGCAACGGACACCGCCCGCAATCTCTACGTCTCCGACACGGGCGACAACAGGGTGGTGAAACTGCCGGCGAACGGCGGAGTTCAGTCCACCGTCCCGACTGACGGGCTGTCACGCCCCCTGGGCCTCGCCGTCGACGCCCGCGGCAACCTCTACATCGCCGACAGCTTCAACGACCGCGTCGTGAAGGTGCCCTCCGACGGGAGCGGTCAGACCACCGTTCCCACCACGGGCCTGCTCCATCCCTGGGGCCTGGCGCTGGAGAGCGACGGGGATTTGTACATCTCCGATTTCGTCAACGACCGGGTCGTGAAGGTGCCCGCGGACGGGAGCGGTCAGAGCACCGTCCCCACCGTCGGCCTCTCCCAGCCGACCGGGCTGGCGCTGAACGCCGCAGGGGACCTCTACATCTCGGACAGCGGCAACAACCGTGTGGTGAAAGTGTCCGCGGGCAGCGGTACCCAGAGCACGGTGCCCACGACCGGTCTGAGCGATCCGCTCGGCCTCGCCCTCGACGGCCGCGGCAGCCTCTATGTGGCCGATGCCTTCAACAACCGTGTGGTACGAGTCCGGGAGACGGGCGGCGGACAGGTCACGCTTCCCTCCTCCGGCCTCAACACTCCAACAGGTCTCGCGTTCCCGCTGACGGACAAGCGGCCCGGGGGGAAGTGAGGTCCGGCAGGGTAAGGCGCGGGCTGCCGACGCAGGATCCCGGCATCACGGCCCGTCCGGTACAGGCCCACCCGCGGGCTGCGGGGACGTGGAACCGGCGTACAGCCCGGGGACGGAGCCGCCGCGCAGTTCCGGTGTCTTCGTGCCGACCCAGACGACCGCGAGCAGGCAGAGGAGGCCGCCGCTGACCAGCGCGGTCGCCCCTGAGGTCCAGCCCGCGACCACGCCGCCGCGCAGGTTGCCGAGGTTGGGGCCGGCCTGGCCGACGATCTGCTCGGCCGCGGTCACCCGGCCCAGCAGGGCGTCCGGCGTGTGGGTCTGCATGATGGTGCTGCGCGAGATCACCGAGACGGCGTCGGCGGCTCCGGCGAGGACCAGGAGTCCGAGCCCGGCCCACGGATCGCGCACCAGGCCGAAGGCCGCGAGCGCGACCCCCCAGATCCCCGCGCCGCAGAGCATCACCGGTCCGGGCCGCCCGAGCCGTGTGACCGCGCCGGACAGCGCGGACGCGGCAATGCCGCCGACGGCGAGCGCGGACAGGAACAGACCGAGGGTGCGCGGACTGCCGCCGAACCGTTCGGCGTTGACCAGGGGGAAGAGGCTGGTCGGCATCGAGAGCACGGTGGAGGCCAGGTCGGTGATCAGGGCACCACGGACCGCCCGGTGACCGCCCAGGAAGCGGAGGCCGTCCAGCACGCCGTGCAGCCCTGCCCGGGACGGTTCGCCCGCGGGCGGCAGAGCGGGCAGTCCGAACGCTCCGTAGAAGGCGAGCCCGAAGGACAGGGCGTCGATGAGGTAACACGTGCCGATGCCGGCCCAGCCGAGCAGGATGCCGCCGAGCGCCGGACCGGCGAGCATCATCGCCTGACCGGTGACCTGCTGGAGCGCCAGCCCGGCCGCGACCTGGTCCTTCGGCAGCAGCCTCGGCACGAACACGCCCGCCGCGGGACCGCCGACCGCCGAGCAGCTGGACTGCGCGGCGACCAGGGCGAGCACGCCCACCACCGGGACGTGACCGGTGAAGCCCTGTACCGCGAGCAGCAGAGAGACGGCCGCCTGACCGACCGTGGCGAGCAGGAAGATACGCCGACGGTCGCCGCGGTCCACCCATGATCCGGCGATCAGCCCGAACACCATCATCGGCAGCGCCTGCGCCAGCCCCACCGCGCCGGTCCAGACCGTGCTGTGCGTCATGTCCCAGACCTGGTACATGACGGTGACCATGGTCATGAAGCTGCCCAGCACGGACACGGTCCGGCCGATCAGCAGACGCCTGAAGACGGGGGACGTACGCAGGGGCCGGACGTCTATCAGGGTTCGGGCGAGGTTCATGAGGGACGGCGGGGCGCGCGGGGGTGGTTCACGTCGCGGAGGGTAACCGGCGCTCTTCAGACAGGGCGAATCCTTTGTTCCCGCTCGGCGTCGGTGAAGACCGTCGCCTCCCGCCACGCCGCGACCAGGTTCAGCCGCACCGCGGTCTCGCTGGCGGCCGCGGCCTCCTTGGTGTGCATGTCGACGCATACGGCGCAGCCATTGACCTGGCTCACGCGCAGCGCCACGGGCTCCTGCGTCGCGGGCGGCAGCGGCGATTCCTTGAGCGCCCTGCCCGCCGAAATGAAGTACTTGAGTGCCTTGCAGGCGGTCGGGCCGGCGAAGTCGCTCAGCCGCGGGTCCATGGTGGCTCCTCTACGGGCGTCGATGGTCATACTCCTGACACGAGGTAGCCCGACTTCCTGTGACATGAGCTGCGACACGAGCGCACGTGGCCTGCGAATCCCCACTGGCGGCGCGAGGCGACCGACGGAGCCACGACCGTCGACGGTGCCGCCCGCCCGCGCCGGTCGGTGAGGCGCACTGGCCCTGGACGAAGTCACCGTCCAGCAGCCGCAGTTGCCCCCTTCCCGCCGAGAGGAATGTCAGTGCCCGGCAACATACTGACGTCCATGCGGATCACTGAGCACACGCTCGAACGCGCCTGGCACCAGACAGCCGCAGGCTCCGACCTGCTCGACGACGCCATGCTCCCGCCGACCGGCACATCACCCGACCAATACGTACCGCGCGCAGGCGATCCTGACGGCCTGTTCCTCGTCCTGGACGAGGACGGCACCGTGCGCGGCCACCACAGCCCCCACCAGGAGATCTTCGCGACCCAGGATCTCGACCAGGTGCTGTACTTCGCTGCCGAGGAAGCGGTCCGTCGGCTCGCCGAGCACATCGTGGCCCATTCCCCGGGCAACGGCCCGGTCACCAACCTCGTCACTGGGCAGGCCGAGCTGCTGGACCGGATCAACCCCGCTTGGGGGAGCAGATTCCGCGGCGGCGGCATGAGCGGTACGCGGACGGCACAGCCGTGCGGACGCGACCCTCTGGCGCGCCTCGCCTGGATCGCCGGCCGATGGCGCGACCAGGACCCTTACACCAACCTCGCCTTCTTCCGGGGCGACGGCATCAGCGCCGAACAGATAGCCCTTCTCCACGGAGCCGACCCCGAACAGACAGCGGGCGGTACACGCCTGGCGGACCTGCGCAGCATGGCCGGCACGGGCCGCGACTACGGGGAGATCGAGTGGGAGACCGCCTGTTTCGGACAGGTGGGCGACTGGGCGTTCCTGATGTACCACGAGACACCACCGGGCATCCGGGCCGACAGCGCGGCTCTCTCCCGGCTCGGAGTCACGGAGACGGTGTACCTGAGCGCCTGCTCCGCGAAGGCCATCTACACCTTCGACTACACACGTGACGGCCGCCGCATCGACGACGACCAGGGTGTGCTGGAGCTGATCTGGTACGACCGGGGCCGCGCCCCCTACTACCGGGGCGGCCAGCTCGAGTTCCTCAACCAGGCTCTGCGCCGCGCCGAACTGGACCACCCCGAACTGACCAGCGAGTTCGAACTGTACTTCCACGCTCTGGAAGACGCGCTCGGCCTCGAACTGCCGCAGCAGGCCATCCAGGACGGGACGGTTCGCGCGGCACGGTGGGAGCGCCGCAGCTGAGGCCTGGCCTTGGTGATTCTGCGGGGCATGTTCACCTTCCTGCGCGCCGGGCGCCTCCGCCCGGTACGGCAGGGGTGGCGGTCGGCCCGGACGACCAGCCCGAGCTGTGGGCGCGGGTTCGGGCCGCCGCCGAAGTCGCGGGGCAGAGGCCGCCGGACGAGTTGTACCTCGACGCCGAGGCGAACGCGGGAGTCGCCTCGGCCCGTAACTTCATCCGGCCCAAGATCTTCGACGGGCTCGCCGGCATGGTCCATCTGCACCTCGCCCAGGCCGGACACGCCACCCCGGACATCGCCTGGTCGGGGCGGCCCAGACTCGCTCTGCCGGAGGAGTGGGAAAAGGGCATGGACGACGCCCTCGACGCGGCCGTCGCCGACACCTGCGACACGGCACCGCTGCGCTCCTTGCTCGCGAGTTCGGACTCCGTGCGCGCGTAACCCCGCTCGGAGTCCGAACACCCCGCTGCTGCCCGCACCAACGCCCGGGGCGCGGACCGTCACATCATCGGCCGGACAGGCCCTAGGCGGCCGGCTGAGCGATCACCGTGACCGGATGCCGGACCACCGCGTCGAAGAGGTAGCCCTGGGTGTTGGGGGTGGTGGCGTCGGGCTGGGTGCGGCCTGTGGTGTCGGTGGCCCGGGCCAGCAGGGCGGTGGGTCCGGGCGTGGTGGGGTGCCAGTCCAGGGACCAGCGGGACCAGGCGGCGGCGCGGGGGCGGTCATGGAGATCGGCGCGCTGCCAGGTGGCGCCCGCGTCGGTGCTGACCTCGACGTGCCGGATACCGCCGGTGCCCGACCAGGAGCGGCCGGTCAGCCGGTGCCGTACCCCCGCGTCGAACGCGGCGCCCGCGCCCGTCTCGAAGGCGCTCTTGAGGGTCTGGCGCGTGAGCGGGGCGCTGCCCTCGGGCGGATGGGCCGGACCGTAGAGCCGGTAGAAGTCGGTGTTCCAGGGCGAGTAGAGCGGCTGGTCGGAGACCTCGATGTCGCCGACCCACTTGATGTTGGAGATGCCCACCCAGGAGGGGACCAGGACGCGGACCGGGTGCCCGTGGTCGTAGGGGAGCGGTTCGCCGTTCATCTCGTACGCGAGGATCACGTCGTCCAGCGCCTTGGCGACCGGCAGCGGCCGACGGACCCGGCCGAGACTGACGCCGCCGGTCACGTACTCGTCGTCCAGGCCCCGGGGCTGGAGATCCACCGCGTGCCGGGTCAGCCCGGCGAGCCGCAGCACGTGGGACAGCCGCACGCCCCGCCAGCGAGCGGCGCCGATCGCGCCGAGTGTCCAGGCGGTGCCGGTCACGGTGTCGCCCTGTTGGGTGGTGAAGTAGCTCCGGCCGTTGCCCGCGCATTCCACGAACGCGTCGAGCGTGACGGAGGGCAGCCGCCGCAGGTCGTGGAGGTCGAACTCGACCGCCCGGTCGAGCCCCGGCGCCCCGCGCAGGCCGCTGCCCCACACCTTGAGGCGCCAACTGGCCGCGTCCAAGCGAGGGGTTGAGGTGTGGTTGCGGACGAAGAACCGGTCCACGGGCGTGTGGAAACCCGTACCGCGCAGAGCGGACCAGTTGGTCTCGGCGTTGGTGCCCCGGATCGTGAACAGCTCCGGCGGCAGCGGCTTGACGATGCCGGAGCCGGGCGCGGGGGTGTCGGCGTACGCACGGGCGGGGCGGCCCGCGAGGGTCGTCAGCACGCCCGCCGCGGTGGCCAGCCGCAGCAGGTCGCGCCGGGACACCCCCTCGGCTCTGGCCTCACCGGCCAGCCATTGGCGCAGGCGGCGTCGATCGTATGCGGACTCGTCGATAGGCATGGGCGACTGCTCCCTGGGAGATGGCGGGGGACAGAGCGGTGCCCGCGGGTCGCCGTACGGGGACATGTGCGGCCGACGGCGGATGCGCGGGAGCGGGCTTCGGCCCGCGGAAGGAGAACGATCCGACGATCAGGAGATCCCGCTGGGGCAGCGGGTCGAGAGGTGAGCGGATCGACCCGTCACCCGATCGGAAATCGTCGGATCAACGCGTCAACAACAACAGCGGCCGTGCGGCATGAGGCGGCACACGGCGGAGGTAGGGCTGTTGGCGACCACGTAGCAATCGTAGGTGCGGGCGTGCCGCCGCGTCAGCCGTACGGGCGATCTGCCGCTGCCGGGGCCGTTCGTCCACGCGACTCGGACGAGAGGTACGGCGGGACGGCGCGGCGACCGCTGGTCACGATGCGGGGGAGAGCGATGGAACCGGTCGTCGACGACGGCTCGCCACCGGCCGCAGGCGAATTCAGGTGTATCCTCCATGGTCGTCAGCGGTCGTCAGCGGTCGTCAGCGGTCGTCAGCGGTCGTCAGCGGTCGTCAGCGGTCGTCAGCGGTCGTCAGCGGTCGTCAGCGGTCGTCAGCGGTCGTCG